>NZ_JBBAKG010000060.1:0-36986 GCF_040403615.1 Haliscomenobacter sp.
AATGCTAAACCGTATAGCCTGATTGGCAAAATAAAATTTTTAGACATGCTCTTAGAAACTGATGTATTTATCTTGTAACTCCTTTTCGGTTATCATTCCATTAGAAGAGGTATCTATAAGGATGGTATATTTAATTGATTGGTATCTACTTCTGCTAAAAGAACTGCTTATAAACAGGGCTGTATTTTTGCTAAGTAATTTACCTGCTCCTGCATTGAGAGAATAATAATACCTTGATGTTTCACCCCTTCCGCTAGTAATTTGAGATAGTTCTAATCCGTTGACTGTAAATCCGAAACCGCCCGTCATAAATGTTTGGCCCTTTTTAAATTGGGCATTCAGGTAAGAATAATTCCCTAAAAGGAATACAATCACTAGAATGAGGTTACTTTTTTGCATGGCTTTGTTGTTAAAATAGTTAGTTCGTTTGTTCTCTTTTAGGAAAATAATAGCGTAAGGTAAACGATGGAAAAAGCCTAAATTCTGCACGGTAAGAATGAGCATAAAAAGAACCTTTAAAATCGTAATTCTTTGATCGGGCATAAGTTAAGCTTCCAAAATCAGCTTCAAGAGCAAAGCGAGATCCAATCATATAATTTAGTAGTGGCGTTGCCCTGAGAAGTAAGTACTTGTCGGACATTTCTTTAGTGCCGTATCCCGATAGTCTCATTTCTGCCTCGAATTGAGTGATGAGATGGAATTTGGAGCCAATTGTTGAATAGTGTCGGATAAATGGGGCGAAAAAGACGTTGTTTAAGCCATTTTCATAGCCAAGATTATAAGCAAAAGGTAAGCCACATCCCACACTCCAGCGCGATGAAAGCATAATACCCAATTCTGGATTCACTTTGATCGTAGGAGATGATCCCGATTTAGTGAATTCAAAACTTCCGCCAACATAGACTTGTCCCTTTTGAATTTGTCCAGAAAGCTTGGTACAAAATCCAAATAAGAGAAGGAAAGCCCCAAGACATTTCAGTAGTTCGGGTAGGAATCTTGAAGGAATAAAAGGGTTTAAGCAATACATATTTTTTGAAATTGGGATAAAGCCTACTCAAGAACATGAGTGGTTTCTAAAAACCGAGCGCAAGATAACCGTATTTCTTAACTCGACTATGGTTTGTTAGTTTTTTTTAGAATGCCTTATTCAATTCTACCAAAGGCCGCACATCCACTGTTCATTCCGGAAAAAGTAAAATACAGGAAACCCCCACTCACTCAAACGCATAAGTTTCCTTAATTCCCGCCACTGCCACTGCCACCTTTGCCAATTCCGCATCGAAACATGGCCGGTTTACTACAGCGCACTCGGGTAGATTTTGGTAATAAGCGTTTGCGTCGGACAAATTGCCAAAAAGGATCGGAAGTAGAACAAACGTGGCGCTCCCACATCACCATTTATCCTCCCAACAGCTGATAACTACTACTCCTGCCCCCTGCTGCGGCTTTTTGCAAAATGTTTTTGTACAGTAAATCCTGGATGTCTCGCAAAGCGCTATCTGGAGAACATTTGGTCATTTTCGCCCATTTGGAGGAAGTCAGCTTGCCTTCAAAATCGCCTAATAATTTGTTGAGCATCAAAATCTGGCGTTCATTGAGTAGGGTAGTGGAATGCTTTTCCCAAAAACGGGCTTTAAACAGTACTTTTTCCAGTACAAGTTCCGCGCTTTGCAGGGCAGCCAAGAGGCAATCTAAAAACCAATCCAGCCATGCACTGATGTCCAGTGAGCCTTTCTGTGTTTTTTCGAGGATAGCATAGTAGCTTTTGCGTTGCAAACGAATCTGCCCCGACATGCTGTAGAAGCGCGCAGCGGTGCCCTCGGAGCGCGACAGTTGCAAATCGGCGATAGCACGGGCAATCCTCCCATTGCCATCGTCGAAGGGGTGAATGGTTACAAACCACAAATGAGCAACACCAGCCTTCAGGACAGAATCTACACTTGAATCGCGGTTAAACCAGTTGATGAACCCCTCCATCTCGGCCACTAGTCGAGCCGCTTCCGGTGCCTGGAAATGAATCTGTTCCCTCCCCAATGCACCCGAAACAACTTGCATTGGCCCGGTTTCGTCCTTTCGCCATTGGGCCACATTGATTTTATACATACCACTGCGTCCCGTGGGAAACAACCCCGCATGCCAGTCAAACAAACGCTCGGCGGAAAGTGGCGCTTGAGCATTTTGGGTTGAATCCAAAATCATTTCTACCACACCGTCAATGTTCCGATCTGCTGGCAACAGCCCGCCAATGTCCATCCCCAAGTGTCTGGCTATGGAAGAACGCACCAATTCCGGGTTGAGGAATTCTCCTTCAATTTCGCTTGATTTGATTACATCCAGTGTCAACGTGTCGAGTAGGGCTTCTTGTTTTAGCTCAAAACCAAGCATGCTCATTCGGCCAATTAAAACGCCTTGCAAATGACGCAAAGCGCTGAGTTTGGGCAACAACACATCAATGTCCCAATAGAATTCTGGCCAATCTTGAAGCTGGTGAATGTAGCGCAAATGATTTTTTTCCAAAAATAGAGGAATGCGGAGAAAAAGTCAATTAATCTCCGCAAAATTTGCGGAGATTAATTGACTGAACTTTCCAATCCCCAGCCCCTGGAAGGGGAGACCAGCTTACGTTAGGTCTATATTCTACCTTTTTTTGAGCAAAGGTAAGGTTTTGACTTACCGAAAATGTACTCCCCTTCCAGGGGTTTGGGGGTTGGCAACCTACGTAAACTGTTCACTATCAATGCCAAAATAAAGCATCTAAAGATGTGTATAATCGGTAGCCTTCCAGGGGCTGGGGGTTGGTTATTTCCGTAAGTGTCTAATTACCAATGCTATAATAAAGAATTTAAAGATGGGTATAATCGGCAACTCAAGGCAACGTATCCATCTTCACCCTTGCCAATGGTGCCACCTGCAAGGTCTTCAAGAAATTGGTATCTCTACGCAATGAATCGCGGTAGATGATCGAATCGCGGATCATTTTGGTTTCCCTTTCGTCCAGGGCCCGTCTTTGCTGGTCTACATTGAGGTAAAGCGTGCCGAGGGCAAACAGTACGCCAAGGTTGAGTACCACTAAAAAAATCAAAAACTGCTTGGCAAATGCATAAGCCTGATTGGGCTGATTATCTGACATGATGGTTGTTTTAAGTTTAAACGGTACGTTTGACCACGTACCCGATCAATAAATTGAGCAAAAAGAAAACCCAGACCCCTCCGGTCAAGTAAGCCCAGTCGCGGGTGAAGGCGACCAAAAAACCTGACTGCCCGAGGGAATAAAAACTGTAACGCAACCAGTCCAATCCATTGCGTGTCCACAATTGGCCTACCGGGTCGGGTTGGCCATCGTCTTTCTTGCCATAATCAAAAGGCGTATTGACGTTGAGGTATTGGCTGAGTTCGGCTTTCAACTCAGGAAAGGGGCCTTTTTTTTCCTGAATCGTTTCTTTTACCTTGTCCAGGCGGTGTTGCGCCATTTGATCCACATAAGCCTTGCGTACCAGGTCTTCCTGCGCCCTTTCGTAGGCCGGGAAGGAATTGGCGCTGCTCTCCTTTTCTTTTTCCAGCAAGCGGTCGTATTCGCCGGGGCGGGTGGAGGCTTTGAAAAATACCGGCAGGATGTCGACCAGCACAAAGAAAACGATCAAAAACCACTTGGTCCATTTGACCGAAGTACCGCCTACTGGTTTGGCTTCCAGGCGTTCCAGGGCTACCTCTCTGGCCAGGTAATTGTAGCTAAACTGATCGTTGAAACTTTTGAGTTTGGCCTCTCTTTCGCCTTGCAGTTTGGCAATTTCTTTGGTGTTGTCGCCAATTTTGGTATCGTTTTTGGCGCGCAAGGCTGCAATCTCCTCGTTGAGGTAGCTGATCTCTTCTTTGATTTCGCTGGCGCGTGGGCCGTATTGCTTCATGCCCGAGGTTGTACCACAATTCATGGTGGTATCTTTGCCGCTCATTTCAAAAAGCAGCAATTTTTCCTTGCAGGCGCGTTCTGCCAGTTTGACCTCCACTTCGCCTTTGAGTGTGGAGTCGCGCGAGCGTACTACATTTACAGTGTTTTCATACTGGGTATACAAGGCTTTTTCTCCTTCCTCTTTCATGGCAAAAAGCTCTTGTTCGAGGCTGTCGTCAAAAACCAGGAGTACTATTGGGTGGGAGACCAGTACCCCGATTCCAATAGAAAACAACAATCGGCTTAGAAAGAGGAAAGAAAACAGGTCTTTGCGCGGGCTATCGGATTTGCGAAAAGTGGAAACAATAAAGCGGTCGAAGGTGAATACGATCGCCGCCCAAATGATGCCTGCCCCAATATAAATGAATGGTCGGGGCGTCAAAGTAGACACCGCGTACATCATGGAAATCAGGCCCAGTACTGCGGGCACCAACACCAAACCGCCATAACCAGCGTGTTTGATGTGCTCGGAGCGGCCCGTTCGATCCAGGATTTCCCGGTCAGAACCTGCACTCCATACAAAAAAGTCGAATAGTAGTCCCTTCATTGAACAGTCGGATGATTGGGTTCAAAGAACGCCTTTTTCAGGAGACTCCAACACAATTTGGGACGAACCACAGGAAAAATGGGACAAACTTTGGTAAAAACCGCGACACTTATTTAAACATAGTCTAAATAAGTTTTGTGTGCTACCAAAAAAAGACTACCTTCGCCCTCGTTATTAAATAAAACCATGAAACAGCACTCCGTATTACTAGCAGACGAACAGCCTTTGGTTCGCTTGGCATTGCGCCAATTACTGAGTCAAAAGGAGCAGTACTTTGTAGTGGGCGAAGTAGGAAACGAAGAAGAGTTGATCGCCTCCCTTCGGATCAATCCCCCAGATCTGGTGGTAATGGACTACAGCCAATCAGACAATTTCCGTCCGGGTTCGGTTGCCAAAATCAGAAGCATCTCCCCACTTTCCAAGATTTTGATCATCAGTGCGGATACCCGCAAAGAAAACATTTTCCAGGTGTTGGAATTGGGCGTGACCAGTTTTTTGACCAAAACCTGCGGCACCAACGAAATTCTCGACGCTGCTCAGGCCACCCTCAAGGGGGATAAGTTCTTTTGCACCCGGGTTATCGATTTCTTGTTGGAAAAGTCCTTCGCCAAAGATACAGATGTCTCGTGCGCACCAACACTGCTGTCTAATCGGGAAATTGAAATTGTCCAGTTGTCGGCAAAGGGGCTGATTGCCAAAGAAATAGCAGATGTACTCAACCTGAGTACGCACACGATTTATACCCACAGAAAGAATATCATGAAAAAATTGCACATTAATTCCGCTTCGGAACTCGTGCTTTATGCGGTAAACAAAGGGCTGGTTCAAAATGAGATTTAGGCAATTGACAAAAGTCTAGCGCTAAAATGTTGTTTATTTGGCTGAAAAACCGCAAATTGCATTGATATTCAAAGCCAAAGAACATGAAAAAAAATAGCGCTACACTGTACATGCTGATTTTATTGCCAATCGGGCTCGCAGCTCAAAACTATATTGCACCTCCCCCTTTGCTGCCGAATCCCGCCCGAAATACATTCAGCAACCAATCCAATCAGGGGTATTATAACCCACAAAGCAATTCAAATCCGGCAACTTTCAATCAAAACATCAGAACCCACATCGTTCAGAAAGGAGAAAATCTTTCCCGCATTTCCCGCCTTTATTTGGTAAGTGTGGAAGATTTGAAAGCCTGGAACAACCTCAATTCGGACTTGATTGCTGCCGGAACAACGTTGAGTATTGGATGGCCAGGATCAAATGCCAGCAATGCCATCCCTGAGCAATACAATCAAATGAGTGCACGCGCAATCCCGGGATGGTTGAGCGGGGATCAAAGCCATGTATTAAAGGTAGGGGAGACCCTGGCCTCTGTTGCTGCCTATTACGGTTTTACAGTAGATCGGCTGCGATCAATGAACAATCTCGGTGCTAATGAGCTGGTTCAACCTGGTTTTGTGCTTAAAGTAAACCCTTGCGCAGACACCTACCTGGGCAATACCACGAATGCTTTTGGCAACCAGCCGCAAGAGACCACCAGCAAAGGAGTCAGTGAATCCCAAAATTACAAATCTCCGGTGCCCAGGACATATATACCCTTTGATCGTTTTGCCAATAGCAACAACCCTGGCATCAATACGCCCATACCTTATGGGTATCCCAACAATCCTGCGAACGCCAATGCATTGAACGGGGGCACCTATCGTCCTGAGGATCCCTACGACGCAAATCAGAACAGCAATCAGCTGCCTACTGGCTACAATTACACTACTTCAAATAGTGCCGTAGTACCAGGCTATCAGGCCAATGCCAATAATCAAAACCTGACTTTTGAAAATGGCCGCAGGGTCTATCTGGTTGGCAACTACGATACCATTGAAACCATCGCTGATGCCTACAATATGTCTGCCGATCGTTTACGGATCATCAATAACCTCGGCACATCAGATTTTGTAAGGCCTAACCAAAAATTGTATCTCGAGTAAATCTGCTCTTTCGCTCAGTGGCCATTTAAATCTAGTTAAAGAGCCACTGGGCTAATTCATTCCGTAAAACCATTAAAAACGATTGCCTGACTGTGCTTTGGAAAACACCAAAAGCGCAAGTCAAAAGCAATTTGGCATTGAATTTTTTTGGTTCAATTATCAGTGTTAAATTTATGTTAATTTTCTGAAACAGTGATCTTTCGCATTTTTTACAGGCACCTAAAAAATTTTTCGCTTAAAAATTGAAAAAAATTCCACTATAATTTCATAAAACAATATTTTTACAATAAAATTAACATAAGGAAATTTCATGTAACTAATTGGTTTTTAACCCAAAAACTAACATATAGTTAATATGGATTTCAAAACGGAAAGTTAATTTTGCGCTGTGATTTTTATTCTCACTCATTCATCACCAAATTCAACTAGTTTATGAAGCTTGCTAACCTGTTTAAAGCGCTTTGCACAGTGATAATTATCCTTGCAGCGCAATTGGGTGCATTTGCTCAGGTAACGACTTCTGCGATGACCGGTATCATTACCGACACCAAAGGAGAAGCCCTGATTGGCGCCAACGTGGTTGCAGTACACGTGCCTTCTGGTACATCTTACGGCGCCGCTACCGACCTGGACGGTTCTTTCCGTATGCCAGGTATGCGGGTAGGTGGCCCTTACAAAATTACGGTGACTTACACCGGGTTTTCCACTCAAGAGAAAGACGGTATCTACCTCAGCTTGGGTACTCCGGCCACCATCAACTTCGCTTTGGCTGACCAAGCGGTTTTGTTGGAGGATGTTGTGATCAGTGCTGGCAAAAACTCTATCTTCTCTAGCTCTCGTACAGGAGCAGCTGCACAATTTGACTCAAAAGCGGTCAACAGCTTGCCAACCATTGGCCGTACCATTGATGACATCACCAAGTACAACGCCTACAGCAACGGTCGCTCTTTTGCTGGCCAGGACGCCCGTTTCAACAACATTACCATCGACGGTTCTGTGTTCAACAACGGTTTTGGTTTGGGTGGATCTGCTCAGGCAGGTGGTCGTACAGGTACTACTGCGATTTCTTTGGACGCGGTAGAAGAAATACAGATAAACATCGCGCCATTTGACGTACGCCAGTCTGGCTTCGTGGGTGCAGGTATCAACGCGGTTACCCGTTCAGGTACCAACGAATTTTCTGGCTCGGTTTACCACATTTTCAGAAACAGTGACTACGTTGGAGATAAAGTGGATGGCATCACCCTTACCCCTAAACCGGTTATCGATGAAAAAACCATTGGTTTCCGTTTGGGTGGACCAATCGTTAAGAACAAGCTGTTTTTCTTTGGAAACTACGAGCAGTTTACTGGTACCACGCCAGCCTTGTCTTGGCAATTGAATAAACCTGGTGCAACTGGAAACGTATCTCGCGTTACTGAAGCCGATCTGCTGGATCTGAGCAGCTTCATGAAGACCAACTTCAACTACGACATGGGCTTGTTGGACAACTTCAACAACGACGTAACCAGTAAGAAATTTTTGGTTCGTTTGGATTACAACATCAGCCAGAAGCACAAGGCTTCTTTGCGTTACTCTCAACACGATTCTGAATCAGAGGTAGTAATCAGTGGCTCAAACAGCAGCAATACTGCCGGTAACGGTAACCGCCAAAACTCTGCACTGGCCATTTCTGCTGAAAACACTGGTTACCTGATCCAGGACAACACGCGTTCAGTAGCATTCGAATTGAACTCTGTTTTGAGCAGCAAAACTTCGAATAACTTTATTGCTACTTACAACAAGCAAATCGAAGACCGTAGATACAGAACGGAGATATTCCCAACTGTAGACATCCTGAAAGACGGAACGACCTACACCACTGTAGGTTTTGATCCGTTTACGCCCAACAACAAATTGAACTACAGCACGTTTAACGTCACCAACAACTTCAACATTTCTGCCAAGAAGCACTACTTCACTTTGGGTGCTGCTTTCGAATACTTCGAGTCCAACAACGTATTCTTCCCTTCTTCTAATGGCGTATACGTTTACAACTCAATTGCTGACTTCAAGACTGCGGCCTTGGCGTTCAAAAACAACCCATCCGCCACTACTTCACCGGTTGCTTTCAACCGTTACAACTTGCGCTATTCTTTGTTGCCAGGTGGTATCGAACCATTGCAAACCTTGAAAGTGTCTACTTACAGTGCTTATGTACAAGATGAATTCCAAGTTTCAAAGCGCTTTAAGTTGATTTATGGCGTACGTGGAGATGTTTTCTCTTACAACAACGCTACTGCTGCTGACTTCTTCAACCCTGTCGTTGCTGGTTTGAACTTTAGAGACGAAGATGGCAACACCCTGAAAGTAAACACCGCAGCGTTCCCTAAAACAGCATTGTTGCTTTCTCCACGTTTGGGCTTCAACCTGGATGTAAAAGGAGATCAAAAAACTCAAGTTCGTGGTGGTACGGGGATCTTCGTATCTCGTATCCCACAGGTATTGGTTTCCAACCAGTTGGGCAACAACGGTGTAAACACTGCCTTGATCAACGTAACCGGTGCTGCTACCACTGCCTATCCATTTACGACCGATCCTAGCCGCTTTGCTCCTGCAAGCACCGATATCACCAAGTTGCCTCCTTACGTAATCAACGCTTCTAAGGAAGACCTGAAATACCCTGTATCCTGGAAATCTAACTTGGCTATCGACCAGAAACTGCCTTTTGGCTTGATTGGTACGCTTGAAGGTATCTACAACAAAACCCTGCAAGGCTTGCGTTACATTGATGCCAACTTGAAAGGACCAGATCGTACTTTGGCTGGTGCAGATACTCGTGGTCGTTTCCCTGCATCTGGTGTAGCCAGCACAGGATCAGGTGCTGCCAATACCGTGGCAATTGCCCGTTTCATCAACCCAACCATTTCTAACGCCTTCATCCTGGCCAACACCAATGAAGGTTATGCTTACTCCTTAACTGCTAAGTTGGAAAAACCAGCAACCAAAGGATTTGGCGGGATGATTGGTTATACCTACAGCAAAGCAACCGACTTGCAATCAGTAGGTAGTACAGTACAAGCCAACGCTCCAACTGTAGGTGGTCAAAACTACCTGGAAGCTGGCTTTTCTGACAATGATTTGCGCAGCCGTTTTGTAGGTTATTTGAGCTACCGCCTCAACTATGGTGGTAAGTTTGGTGGCGCAACTGAATTCACTTTGGGTATGGTGGCTGCTACAGGATCAAAAATCAACTACATCTACGGAAACGACCTGAATGGTGACGGTCAGAACAACGACCTGATTTTTGTTCCTAACAAAGCAACTGATCTTACCTTCGCACCTATTACAACCGGTTCTGGTGCTACCCTGGTGACTCTATTCACTCCTGCACAGCAACAAGCTGCATTTGACAATTTCATCGAAGCTGATGATTACTTGAAAACGCGCCGTGGTCAGTACGCTGAGCGCAATGGTGGTTATTTGCCATCATTGACTCGTTTGGACTTCACCGTTATGCAGGAAATCTACATCAAAATCGGTGGCAAGAAAAACACCTTCCAGTTCAGAGCGGACATCCTTAACTTTGGCAACATGCTGAATGATGCCTGGGGTGTAGGTAACTCCATTACTTCTGGTAACTTCAGCTCTGCCAACCCACTTACTGTAGCCAGCGTTGCTGCAGATGGTACTCCAAGTTTGCGTATGGCTACTCGTGTAGTAAATGGCCAAACCATCCTGTTGGACACACCATTTGTAAAAAGCATCAGTTTGGGTAGCGTTTGGCAGGCTCAGTTGGGTGTACGTTACATCTTCAACTAATCTTGATCGAATCAATCCAATTTTGGATAGTTGACATAATGTCTATAAAAAGGGGCTGCTTCCATCTGGGAGCAGCCCTTTCTTTTTGTGTGTACCGGGTTTAAATAAATACAAATAATTTATTTGACTTTATTTTGAAATATTTCGTAACTTTGTTGAAATTACAATTATGGAAAGAATAGACAGAATTGAAAAAGCCATTGAGGAATTGGTGGCGGCACAAAAAGCTAGGGAAGTACAATTGGCCAAAACGGACGCGCAGTTAGCTGAAACGGATGCACAGTTGGCTAGAACCGATGCGCAATTAGCGAAAACGGATGCACAATTAGCGAAAACGGATGCACAATTGGCTGAAACGGATGTACAGTTGCTTGAGTTAAAGGAATATCTCAAAGAAAGTTACGCCCGAGCTGAGATCGGAATGGCTGAGTTGCGCGAATCCCAAAAAGAAATGCAGCGACAATTGGGCGGTATTGGCAATACCAATGGTGAATTCGCGGAAAACTTTTTTTATTCGTCCCTACAGCAGAAAATGGAATTGGGTGGAGTCAAATTCGACCACATTGAAAGAAACGTAAAAGGCAGATTTAGAAACCTGACCGATGAGTTCGACATCGTATTATACAATGGAGATAGTGTTGGAATCTTGGAAGTCAAAAACAACGTTAAGTCCTCCAATATCAAACAACTGATGACGACAAAGCTTCAAAATTTCAAAACGCTCAATCCCGGATATGCCGATGCCAAAATTTACCTGGGCATAGCGGGTTTTACCTTTGAAAACGCAGACGTTAAAAAAGAAGCCAAAGCAGCAGGATTTGCAGTTTTAGAGGTACAAGGTGATCACCATGAGGCTGACACCTCAAGTATGAAAGCCTACTAAGACCGTTTTGGCAAAAACACTTCCGCCATCATACACCTTGCACTACCCCCACCATAAGTTTCAATGGTTTTGATCGGACTGTGTAAAATCCGGGTATGTTTTTCAATTAGCTCAATTTGTTGAGGCCGTAAAGCTTCGTAAGCTTGAGTCGACATCACCAAAAAGGTTTGCCCCGTCGTATTTCGCACTTGCAGCATATTGCCCGCAAAAGATTGCATTTGATCCAAACTCAAATCAATTACCTCTTTGTCTGTTACCTTAAAAAGTGCCTCCAAATCCGCTTTTTCTTGAGGATCACGGATGCTGTCCATTACAATCACCACGAAAGTTTCACCCATTGCCATCATCACGTTGGTGTGGTAGATGTCCTGACCTTGTTCGTCAACAGCATGAAAAACTACTGGCGTATACCCCGTAATTTGCCCAAATTCCTCCAATAGTTCCGGATCTGTGCGCGGACTCAGGCAGGCGTATACCAGCCGATTGGGCCGATCCAAAATCATGCTGCCGGTACCTTCCAAAAACCGATTTTCAGCCTCATAGCCTTCCATGCGGACGTGGTTGGATATGGCGTAGGATTTGGCAAGGTCATTGAGTACATCCTCCCGGCGCTCCAGGCGGCGTTTGGACGCGTACATGGGGTAGGTAATGATGAGTCCGTCCTGGTGAAAAGTGACCCAATTATTGGGAAAAACAGCATCAGGGGTGAGCGGTTCTGACGTATCCTCTACAACGATGACATTGATACCCGCTGCGCGAAGCTGGAGCACAAAGGCATCAAATTCAGCTTTGGCTTTTTCCTGGATTTCAATCTGGCTCAAACTTTGGTCATTGACCTGAAATGCATTATTCGCCGCAGTTTCTTCATTGAAACCAAAGTGAGCAGGGCGTACCATCAGAATGGTATCTGTTGTTTGTTGAATGTTTTCCATAGTCAATGTGAGGCTTCCGTAGTCATTTGCCATAATAAATTACTCCAGTTATGGGCGTTTCTTTTACTTCAATGGACTTGAGCAAAGGTAACTGAGGCTTCAATCGATTCCAAATCCAAACGGCAATGACTTCTGCGGTTGGATTTTCCAAGCCCGGAATATCATTGAGCATTTTATGATCCAGGATCTTTTCGAGTGGCTTCCAGGCGTTTTTTACGTCAGCAAAATCCACAACCCAACCCAAATGCGGATCTAAAGGCCCTTCCAAAAGAATTTTTACGTAGTAGGTATGCCCGTGCATGTGGGCACATTTGTGACCAGCAGGTACGTTTGGCAAAAAATGCGCCGAGTCAAAGCTGAATTCTTTATAAAGCTCCATTTCTTTTTTTTGAACCGCAAATATAAAGAAGAGTAAAGAAGATAAACGACCAAAACCTAAAACACATACTTGATCTGTGCACTGACCTGCGTTTTTCTTTGGCCGTTTATGGCCTCCAATCCACTTCCTATCTCCGTTTGATTGGACCAAAAGGTTTGCGAAAAACGGGCTTCCAGAGTCAATGGGGAGATGGGGCGATAGCGCAAATTGAGGTAAAAACGCGATCCTCGGTTGTAATACGGCGGAATCGAAAAGGTATTGAGCAGGTCGTTTTCGTAGTAATAAAAGCGAACATTGTAACTATCGGTGTCAAATAGGGCAAAACGGCTGGAAAAAGACAGTGGGAAACCGATCGGTTGAAAAATGACATCTTGCATCACCACAAACCCAAACTCTCGTGGCCCAACTGCATCGTCCCAATACCCCCAATCTGCCCGCGTCCGCAATTCCAGCGCCTTGCTGACTTGATTGCTCACATAAGCCCGCAACTGAACCAAACGGGTAGGCGAAAGAAAATTGTAAGCGGTGGCATTCTCAAAGGTATTTTGCTCTTTGTTTTCCTGGCGCAACTCCACAAAAGCCCGCATTCGGCGCCGTTTTTCATAGGTTAGCCGCAACCGCCACTCTGTACCTCGGGAAGGGGCATCTGCCTGAAAACGCAGCCAGGGATGCCGCCATACATCGTAATACGCATTGACTGTCCAACCTGTTTTGGGGCGCATTTCCAGCCCCATGTACAATCCCTCTTCATTGCGGGCGCCATCGGTTTCTCCAAAAGGAGATGCGCCCAATGCCTGGTAATTGCGCGGATAATGACGGTACACAACAGCTGCATCCAGCTTTCGATCCAGCGTCATCAACAAACCATTGATGGTGGCCATGGCACCATTGTTGCTATAGGCCGTCTCTCCAAAAGCATTGAGATTGCCCCAGCGGGCGGAGTAGTCTATGCTGGTATTGAACAAGGATTGACCCTGAAAATAAAAGCGATTGTAAGGTTGTGCATTGATGGTAAGCGCTTTATCGAAACGGTGGTATACGCTATTCACGCCCAAATGGTATCCATTTTTGTTGTATTGAAAAGACAAGCCACCCAGGTTTTGGCGGACGGTATTTTTGTCCTCAATTTCGCGTAAAGTACGGTGAAAACCTGCATCAATAAATGAACTAAACCCGCCGATATCATTATTCAAGGTATCCGTTCCGGTAAGATTGCCATCGCGCAGTCGACTGGAAGCGAAAGCAGTGACTTCCAGATTGGAGGTAAGCGCATAAGTTATGCCCGCCCCCCGCAAATAATTGGCTTCATTGGCAGATGCATAGGGCCGGAGACTGCGGGCATTGCGTTTAACCAAGGTAGAGTATGCACTTTTTCCCGAGCTGAAGCCCGAGAAGAGAATTAAACCTTGCCCAAAACTGGCATTGAAATCGCCCAATGCCAATGATTTCAAGCGCTTGCGGTAGTTGTTTAAAAAGAAATGAGCAGAATAAAAGTCAAACCCTTTTTGGTTGTTGCCTTTAAAAAAAGCTTCCCCCCGGTCTTTTTCTGCGGTGATCCCAAAGCTTAATCGATTGTAATAGGTATGCCGCCAGCGTAAAAACAACTGATTGGGATCACCCTGATATGACTGTGGCGATTCTGGATTGAGGTAACCAGCTTGCTCTTCCAAAATACGCGACCAGCGTAATTGAATTTCATTGCGGCCATCGCTGGCCATTTCTTTTAGCGAAGCCTGAAAATCGTCCAGGTCGCCTCCGGTTGTGACATAAGGCAAAATCCGGCGAATCAAGGGCAAATCAAAACCTGGTATGACTTGAAGCTCGTATGGTGCAAGCAACGCGCCTGCTTGCTTGCGGTATTGCATCAAGTTGTTGATCTGAATATCATTCAATAATCCAAATTCCCGCAAATCAGATTCGTCGCAACGGTTCAAATTCAAAGGGCGCTTCCGGTAAATTTCCAAAAGATCGTATTGGGCATTGATATCAAAGTCTCCAGATTCACCGCCACTGTTTTGTAAATAGTCTTCCAGCAAATCAGTTGGAATGGGGTCAGTTACGACAGTGTCTGGCCGTTGGGCAAGCAGGTGCATGCCCCAACACAGGGATAGGAAGAAGGCAATTGTTTGGCGCATATGCAATGGCTATATAAGACCATTCAAGATAAGCAGATAATTCGAGCATCAAGCGATTAAATAGAGATTTTTAATCCTTTGATGGTTGAAAAGCAAATTTTTTACGTTGAATTCACTTATTTTTAACAAAAAAGTATGCTTTTTAAAGTTTTGGACGTAAAAGGATGTATTTTGATTAATCAATTGAAAATCAATTTTTTATACGACATACTTTCACGATTAATAGGTGCTAGCTATAACATTGAATGTAAAAAATAAGTAGGCTTGGCCGGAATGAGCTGTTACTTTTACATTAACAAATGAAACCAAGGTCAACAGACCAAAACCAAAACAAGAAAAACGCATCGTTATACGGCCCCGGTTATTGAAGAAATTACCCCATCCTGCCCTTAGCCAAATTCTACCACAGCAAAACAAATATTGATTGTGCATTTACTTGTGTGGGCTTGTAAATGAATGCAAGCAATGCTTTTTTCTTCGTTACCGGATCGAAGAGGGAGTTCAATGCAGTCAAGCAATGGGCATTTACACCGGAATTTCAACTAAAGCTATTTTTTAACTTTCGCGATGACCTTGATAAGGTCTGTCCTAAAAATAAAAAAGGCCTCCGAGATTTGTGGGAAATCTGGAAGCCTGCGAAAGAAAACGGTAATCCATTTTCAACTAAAGCTGAGCAAAGGTAAAACATCTTGCGCATTTTCTCAAAAGAATTTTGAGGAGATGAGAATGGATTATCAGCATCTAATTTTTGCCATGCTGGCATTATTGGTTGCTTTTCCCCACAATTCACGGATTTCGTGGATTTAGGACGCTTTTTCATTCTCTAACCCTCAAATATTTAAACATGAGACTTCTTTACAGTGCATTATGTCTAGTTTTTTTTGTTTCTCTCGCAAATTTAACTTTTGCTCAAGATTCTGAAGTATTGAATGAGGCTTTGGTCTCCCGCTTCAAGCAGCGTTGGAGTAAATTGCCCAAAGACTCAGTTGCAGCACCCCTTACCATTAGAGGAGCTGTAGATGCTTATTACATGTCAGGGAATGCTCCTTTGCGGACTAGCTTTACCCCAGGGTCAAATAACGCTTTTTCCCTAGGTATGGCGAACGTGATCTTCACAAAGGAAGGAAAAGTAGGTTTTTGTGCTGACATCGCTTTCGGTCCGCGTGCCGAAGGTGCCAACATCGGTTTTGATGTAAATGGCAACACACTGACCTTGATCAAGCAGTTGTACGTGACTTATTCTCCCTTTGAAGCGCTGAAGTTCACTATGGGGAATTTCAGTACTTTCTACGGATACGAGGTGATTGATGCGCCGTTGAATGTCAATTACAGCACATCGTACTTGTTTTCCAACGGCCCCTTCTTTCACACGGGCATCAAGGCAAACGTTGCACTTTCTGACAAGTTTGGCGCAATGATTGGGGTATTTGGTGATACCGATACCAAGATTGAAAAAACCAAAGGCAAACACGTTGGGGCCCAGCTTTCTTATCTCAACGGAAAATTGTCTGCATATTTTAACTATCTCGGAGGTCGCTTTGCTGAAAAGACAGAAACTACACCCGAAATCATGAGTAACCAGGTTGACCTTACGGCTACTTTTCAGGCAACTGAAAAATTTGGACTGGGATTGAACGTGGCTCAACGGATTTTAACTGATGGAGATGGAAACGACGCAACCTGGGGTGGTGCCGCACTTTACGCCAAGTATGCTTTCAGCGATTCCTTCCTGTTCGGCTTCCGTGCTGAATCAATCAGTGACAATGATGGTTTCCTTTATGGTGAGAAAGACAACAGCATCCTGGCATTGACTTTTTCAGGCAATATCACCATCGCTGGTAACTTGAAATTGATTCCAGAATTGCGATTCGACAATGCCAAAGCCAAAGGCACCTTTACTTCTTATGACAGTGAAGCACTTAAAGCCAGTCAAGTATTTATACTGGCTGCAGTATACAACTTCTAACTCAATTTTTTTTTGAGATAGACAGGGTGCTCAAAAGAACTACTGCTTTCATGCAGCTTTTGAGCACTCTGCCTTTATATCTTCTAAACACAAAATTTTTAAACTTAAAGCAATCATGGCAAAAGCAAAACTAGAGTACATTTGGTTGGATGGCTATCAACCTATGCAAAGCTTGCGCAGTAAAACAAAGATTGTATCTGATTTTAGCGGAAAACTGGAAGATTGCCCAATGTGGTCATTCGATGGAAGCTCTACCGAGCAGGCTCCAGGTAACTCCTCTGATTGTCTGTTGAAACCAGTCGCTTTGTTCTCTGATCCAACCCGCAAAAATGGCTGGTTGGTGATGACTGAAGTATTGACCGCAGATGGTACTCCTCACCCTACAAATGGTCGTGCCCTCATCGAAGACGATGACAACGATTTCTGGTTCGGTTTTGAACAAGAATATTTCCTTTGGGATCCGTCTATCAACAAACCGCTTGGTTTCCCAGAAAGTGGCTACCCAGCTCCACAGGGGCCATACTATTGCTCAGTAGGATACGGCAAGGCTTATGGCCGCGAGATCATCGAAGAGCACCTGGACATCTGTCTTGAGGCGGGCCTGAACGTAGAAGGCATCAACGCTGAAGTTGCAACTGGCCAGTGGGAATTCCAGATTTTCGCCAAAGGCGCAAAATCTGCCGGTGACCAAATCTGGGTTGCGCGCTACTTGCTTGAGCGCACCGGCGAAGAGCACGGTGTAGCCATCGAGTGGCATTGCAAGCCTGTAAAAGGTGACTGGAACGGTTCCGGTATGCACGCCAACTTCTCCAATACAACGCTCCGCACTTGTGGCAGCAAAGAAGTATACGAAAAAGTACTCGAGTCTTTCCGTCCGGTTATCGCCGAGCACATCGCTGTGTATGGCCCAGATAACCACTTGCGCTTGACGGGTAAGCACGAGACTCAATCCATTGACACCTTCAGCTATGGTGTATCTGACCGTGGTGCATCTATCCGCATCCCCGTCGTTACCGTTGAAAAAGGCTGGAAAGGTTATTTGGAAGATCGTCGTCCAAACTCTGCTGCTGACCCTTACAAAGTGGCAGCAGTAATCATCAAGACGGTCAAATCAGCATCGCTCTAGTTCCTGCATAGACATATGCCAACTAGCCCGCTTTGGTTCGCCAAGGCGGGTTTTGTTTTTTTAGGTCAGTTGCTTATTTTCGGGAATCATTTACCATGGAAACAACCCTTCGATCATCAATCGATCACCTGGTCGTTACAGCAGCTTCTCTTGAAGCGGGCACGGCGTACGTGCAGGAAACCCTTGGCATAATACTCCAGCCAGGGGGGGATCATCCCCGTATGGGAACCCACAACCGCTTACTCAAACTGGGAGAAAGCCTGTATCTTGAAGTTATTGCAATCAATCCAACTGCTGCTCTTCCTGATCGGTCTCGCTGGTTTGCTTTGGATGAAAGGCCGAAGATGGCTGCCCCTTCACTGCGGGCCTGGGTGGCCAAAACGAACGACATATTCGCTGCTCAAGCCCTTGCTCCGGAGTGGTTTGGGGCCATTGAACCAATGAGCAGAGGTGACCTCAACTGGTTGATCACCATCACCGACACTGGCCGCTTGTCACTAAACGGACTTTGTCCGCTATTGATCCAGTGGCAAACCGAGACTCATCCTGCCGCCCGACTTGCCGACTCCGGTTGTTTTCTTATCGGCCTGGATGGCTACCATGCCAATGCCATACAACTCAATACAACTCTTGAAAGAATGGGCTTTGAGGATAAATTTTTAATGCATCCAATTGATCCATCTGAACAGCTTTATTTCGTAGCACATATCCAGACACCAGCTGGTGTACGCCGGCTGGTGTCTGGATAAGCGGTTTGTGTTTAACTTTTTCTCATCTCCGTGGTTGCACCTCCTTCCAAGCTGAGGCTTACTGGTTTGTTGCTGTTCCAGGAGCCACGGGTAAAATCGGGCACCTCAACAGTTTTGCCTTTTTTAGCCACGGAGGCTTCGCTCAGTGGGGCGATTGCACTCCAGGATGCTGCGTCGTACACATCCTGATCCAGTGGTAAGCCATTTCTCAAGCAATCGATCAGGCGCCAGTCCATGATGAAATCCATGCCGCCGTGGCCGCCTACTTTTTTGGCAATTTCGCCAATGTGTTTGACCAGAGGGGTGATGTACTTTGCTTCCATTTCTTTCATTTCCGCTTCTTTCATCCATTCTTCTCCAAGCGCAATTCTCACCGGTTCCGGCCATTTTTGTGCGACTCCCTTGGTGCCACTGAGCAGGTGGATGCGGGAGTACGGGCGAGTTGACGTTACATCATGTTGCAAGAGTACGGTTTTGCCGTGATTGGTTCGAATGATGGTATTGTTCATGTTTCCCCGGTAGGTTTTGCCGGCGAATTCATTGAAAAAAGGATCTTTTGCTGCTTCTTCCTTGGCACGGGCTGCCATTTGAAAATCGTTGGTGGATATAGATACCAGATGGTCAAATTTATCGCCGCGATTGATGTTTAGGCATTGCGCAATCGGGCCTAAACCATGTGTAGGGTACAAGTTGCCATTGCGCATGTTTTCCCTCAGGCGCCACATGTCGGAATAAGAAGTTTTGCTAAAGTTGGAATCAATCAAGTCGTGTACATATGCACCTTCGACATGCACCAATTCCCCAAAAAGGCCATTGCGTACCATATTCAGGGTCAACTGTTCAAAGAAGTCGTAGCAACAGTTTTCCAGCATCATGCAATGCTTTTTGGTCTTTTCTGAAGTCTCTACCAACTGCCAACATTCATCGATTGTTTTGGCGGCGGGTACTTCTATCGCTACGTGCTTGCCCTGATTCATTGCGTATACGGCCATAGGTGTATGCATGCTCCAGGGCGTTGCGATGTACACCAGGTCAATGTCACTGCTGGCACACATTGCTTTCCATCCTTCCTCTCCGCTGTATTCTTTGGCTTTGGGGCGACCTGCTTTTTCCAGCTTTGCTTGTTGTGCAGATGCCCTTTTAGGATCTTTATCACAAAGGGCTACGATTTCTACTCCTTCAATGAGGTTCATACGGGATACTGCTCCAGGCCCGCGATTTCCCAAACCGATGAATCCAATGCGCACTTTATCCAGTTTGGGGGCAGCAAAACCACACATGTTAAATTGCTGCTGACCAAGGAACGCAGATTGGGCGTCATTTTCCTGAATAGTGTTAAAGTCAGTGGATTTGGCCTCCACCAATTGCGGCATACCCAGTGAAGCGAATCCTGCTCCCCAGGTGATTTTTTTAAGAAAATTTCTTCGGTTGTTCATTCTGATGACGAAGTTAGGTTGTGAATGAAGAAGTAAACCTGCAAAGACAGGTGCTTACTATCTTTAAATTTTCAAATTTAAATTTAACTTGGGGAGCTGGTGTTCAAAGTTAGTGAGTTCACCTAATTACTCATACGCTGAAATCAAAATAATGGAAATCAAGGATTTTTTTGTTAAAGTACGCGAAGACATTGCCCGGGAGTCTTTTGATGATTTGACGAACTTACAACTGCATAAACTACTTTCCTGTACGATCTGGTCATCGCAAATAAAGATGGCATTGAATAGCCCCCTTTTGAAGAGGGCAGCATCTGCATCAAAATGGACAACGCAAGAGCGAATGGCGTGTTTATGGATTACCTGGGAGAATCCGATCGCAAAGCACAAGTATTTCTGCACAGACTGTACTATACTGGAGATAAAGCCTACAAAGATGAAGAAGGCTACATTTGGTTTTTAGGCAGAGACGATGATGTCATCAAAGCCTCAGATTTTAGAATCGGCCCTTTTGAGGTGGAGAGTGTCCTGATCGAGTATGAAGCCGTTGTTGAAACCGCAGCAGTAGCCAGTCCCCACGCATTGCGGGGTTGTGCGGTTAAATCTTTTGTAACCCTCAGGGCAGGAGAAATCGGCAGCCAGGAATTGGCGGATGCCTTGTTTGCACATTGTGAAAAGAATTTGGCCAGCTACAAGATTCCCCGCATCATCGAGTTTGTAGACCTGCTCCCAAAACCAACAGCGGGAAAATTCGTAGGGTTGAACTGAGGGCAAATGAGGCGTAATCCAGGAAAAAAATGAGCTGAACCCAAGGGAGCTTTTTCATTTGAAGTATTGATGCGGTAATGGGTAGTGGGTTTCGACATTTACTAAACTTTAAAAGTTTAGTAAATGTCGAAACCCCAAAAACCTCACCTACCTCACCATATCCGCCACCACCTTTATCCACCTTGGATCATCATTCAAACTAGGCACCAAATCCACCGTATCGCCGCCCATTTCGTGAAATTCTTCCTGGTATTCGCTGCTGATTTCGACAATCGTTTCAAGGCAATCCGCAACAAATGCTGCGCTGAATACCAACAATCGCTTGGCGCCTTGTTTGGCTAATTTTTCCAGTACTTCGATGGTGTAAGGCTTTATCCATGGATCGTTTCCCAAACGGCTTTGAAAACTAATGGTATAGCGATCGGGGGTCAAATTCAGCTTCTCGCCGATGGCTTTTGCGGTACCATGGCACTGGGCTGAATAGCAAAACTGGTTTTTAATGGAAATGCTTTGACAACAATCGGCGGATTTCAAACAATGGTTGCAGGAATCAGCCTTGATCATCTGCCGCTGTGGCAAGCCGTGAAAACTGAACAGGATATGATCGTAGGAATCGATGTCAAATTTTCGCGCATTGTCGGCAAAAATCTCGATCATCGGATCATGGTCGTAATAAGAATTGATGAAACGGACGTTGGGGATCACTTGTTCTTTGCGCAGCAAACGCATCACTTCATCGTGCACCGAGCCCGTACTTGCTGAAGCGTATTGCGGAAACATCGGGAAAACCGTGATTTCTGAGACTTGCTGGTCAATTAACCTCTTCAAGGCAGATTCAACCGACGGATTTTGATAGCGCATGCCCAATTCCACGATGTACTCGTCGCCCAATGCCGCCTGTACCCCAGCCGCCACTCGCTCGCCAAATATTTTGATGGGAGAGCCTTCCGGCGTCCACAACTCCTTGTACAATTTGGATGAAGAACCCGAACGGAAAGGAGCAATGATCCCTTTAACCAGAATTTGCCTGGGCAGCCAAGGAATATCAATCACCCTTGGATCAGTCAAAAACTGACGCAAATAAACGTATACATCTCCACGGTTAGGGGAGTTGGGGGTGCCGAGATTGACCAGCAAAACGCCTTTTTTACCAAAAACCATAACTGAACTATTTTTGCAAACTACCTTTGGAACAAGTCTGCCCTCTTTTGGTTTATTTTCTTGCCAAAAACCACCTGAATCCCCAAATGGGGTTATTTTTGGCGCTGCGAAAATACATGATCTAAAGATGAATCAACAACCCGAGATGAAAAAACCTTTAATTCTGGTCACCAATGACGATGGCATTGCCGCCAGAGGCATCAAAACCCTGATTGACATTGCCAAGCAACTTGGTGATGTTGTGGTAGTTGCACCCGATTCTCCCCAGTCGGGACAAGGCCACGCGATCACCATCGAGCACCCTTTGCGTTTGTACAAGGTCGATCTTTTTGAGGGCGTAGAAGCTTACGAGTGTTCTGGCACTCCGGTAGATTGTGTCAAATTGGCCAAAAACGTCCTGCTCAAAGACCGGGAAGTCAGTCTGTGTGTATCGGGGATCAACCACGGCTCGAACGCAGCCATCAACATCATCTATTCTGGCACCCTTTCTGCCGCCATGGAAGCTTCCCTTGAAGGAATTCCTTCGATTGGTTTTTCTTTTTTGAATTATTCTCCCCGGGCTGATTTTTCGGCCTGCGTCCCTTTTGCCAAGAGCTTGATGGAATACGTTTTGGAACATGGCATGGACAAAGGAAACCTCTGGAATGTCAACATCCCCGACTTGCCCGTTGCTGAAATCAAGGGCATCAAGGTAAGCCGCCAGGCCGATGCGCGTTGGGTAGAAGAATTTGCAGAAGCCACCGATCCCCGGGGCCAAAAATACTACTGGCTGACTGGCCGTTTTGTTAATGAAGACCAGAACACCGATACCGATGTTTGGGCGCTCGAAAATGGCTACATCTCACTGGTGCCTTCCAAGCATGATTTGACCAATTATGAGGCATTGGAAGAATTGAAGACATTGGATTTTTCAATCAAAGTTTAAAGCAAGCATAGAATCTAATCACCATGAATATTGACCGCAATCAAATTTGGGTAGGAGTAGTCGCGGGCATTTTGGTTCCCTTTGTAGCCTATGCCTTTCTTTTGATGCTGTCTGAAAAACTGGACATTTGGTTTCCAGAACTCACCGCCGATGGCGAATCAGTGATTGCACCCCGTACCGTTTACCTCCTGGCCATTTGTACCAACTTGATTCCCTTTCACCTCATGGATCGACAGCGCTTGACCAAAGCCATGCGTGGCACCATCATTGCTACGTTCATTCTAGGAGTAATCTGGTTGCTGTACTTTGGGAAAAACATGCTAGAGTAAACCACCAGAAATACATTAGCAACGCAGAAAAATTAACTTACCAATTTTGGGTTTTGAATAGGAAGTCGAAAGGTTCATTTCAAGTGAGCTTCCTATTCAAAACCCGCTAAAAAAATCGGGAAGTAATTTTTGCGTCATACTTATCACCATGAAATACTACCTCATAGCCGGCGAAGCTTCGGGCGATTTGCACGGTTCGAACTTGATGAAAGCGCTCAAAGTTGAAGACCCACAAGCCGAATTTCGGATTTGGGGAGGCGATTTGATGCAAGCTGCGGGAGGCGACCTGCGCAAGCATTACCGCGATCTGGCCTTTATGGGGTTTGTAGAAGTGGTGAAAAACCTGCCTACCATCCTGCGCAATTTCCGTTTTTGTGAAGCGGATATCTTTGAATACCAGCCAGATGCCCTGATTTTGATCGATTACCCGGGATTCAATCTGCGCATTGCCAAGTGGGCCAAAAAACAAGGAATAAAAGTCTTGTACTACATTTCGCCACAAATCTGGGCCTGGCATACCAGCCGTGTACACCAGATCAAAGCCAATGTAGACCGCATGTATGTGATCTTGCCTTTTGAAAAGGATTTTTATGCCAAATACGAATGTGATGTCGATTTTGTAGGGCATCCCCTGCTCGATGTGATCAAAGACTACGCCGCTGCGCCAGATTTTCGCAGCAAAAACGGCCTCGATGATCGACCCATCATCGCGCTTTTGCCCGGAAGCCGCAAACAAGAAATCATCCGTATGCTGGGGGTGATGCTGGAAATGGCACCCCTGTTTCCAGATCATCAATTCATAATCGCTGGTGCACCCTCGATTCCAGCCTTGTTTTACGAAGACATTCTGGTGCAGAAACAACGCCCGGAAAACGTCAATTTTGTGCAAAAACAAACCTACGATTTGCTGTCTCAAGCCGAAGCGGCACTGGTCACTTCAGGCACAGCAACCCTGGAAACAGCCTTGTTTCAAGTGCCTGAGGTTGTGTGCTATAAAGGTGGAAACCTCTCTTATCAAATCGCCAAAAGACTCATCGATGTCAAGTACATTTCCCTGGTCAATCTGATCGTTGACAAGCCTTTGGTAAAAGAACTCATACAAAATAATTTTAATTCAAAAGAGCTTCACAATGAGTTGTTAAAATTATTTTTATCCGAAAACCGAGCCGCAATTAAAGCAGGATTCACTGAATTACAATCACTTATGGGTGATGCTGGCGCATCTCATCGCGCAGCGGCATTGATGGTCAAAAAAATAAGTGATTAAAAATTTTTGTAATATTAAAAATTTACTACATTTGTGTTATCGAGCTGCCAAAAGCAGTTCGTTTGAGACACTATATCTACACACTAAGGTCATTGTTCAACACTAGCTGAATGCACTCTTGCAACAGGGTACACATCGCATGTCTTGCGCTCATCTCTTTTCCATCCACTTCACTGTATTTCTCTGTAAACTAAATTCCTGGTGCGTCATCACCAGGGTTCCTAACTTTTGTTTTTGTTCTCCGGCCGGTTTGGTTTGCCCCAAACTGGAACTGTAAATGCTTTACCCTAAATGCATTTGGCACTACTTGTACAGTGCGAATTGCTGGGTTTCAAATGCTTAAATTTTAGCATTCTAACTAAATGGTTTGGCTTTTGTATTGCTTTGAGCGGTTAGTAACCGCTTGATACCCAAAAACTTTTTGCTGTTTTTCTGCGCTTGCCGCAGTGCTTAACCGCACTGACGACCCGGCACTCCTCTGCCTTTAATGCTGTGCATTCTCAGGAGGTAATTGCGCGGACGAAAAACGTAAATATGTTGTTTAATCGCATTATCAAACACTAAAATATTTTTACTATGAAACACATTGCAATTTCTCAGCGCAAGCGCACCACTGAAAGCTTTTTGTTGTTTGCTTTGGCCCTTTTGGGAGGTATTGGATTGTTTGTTTGTATGGGGATTTAAGGCTTTGTTTTTGGGTTGCACACGATTTTACATGCTCGTGTAAAATTTTGTGTAACCCAAAAACCAAAACTGCAATATCTAAGCTCACTTTTGCCGGATAATTCGTTAATTTGCATTATCCTAAGGGGTGATAAAAAAATAAGTGTTTCATTTTGCCAAAGGATTAGATGAGTAAGCGGTTCATTTTAACTGTCTTATCTAATCCTTTGGCTCAAAGAAAATGAACACTTATTTTGCCCCACTACTAATGGTAATGTCTTTTTTTAAACGAAACAGCTATGAAAGAAGTGAAGTCCCTGGTAGCACGTTCGGCTTTCGGTGTATGCAGTTATGTTGGCCAAAAGATGGGCTTATCGCCGGATCGGGTAAGGTTGTATTTTATTTATTCCTCTTTTGTCACTTTGGGTTCACCAATCATTGTGTACCTGGTGATGGCTTTTTGGCTCAATGTCAAAAAATACATCAAGGCAGGACGCAACATGCTTTGGTCTTAAACCGCAATGCCTTTTTTCATCAAAAGGATTGCCAAAACATCATAATTCACTCATCTTTAATATTTGGGTAAACTCATCTGGCGTTAGTGGCATCACCGAAAGGCGACTCTGGCGGATGAGGGCAATATTGGCCAATTCAGGGGTAGCTTTGATCTCTTTGAGGGAAATGGCGCGGTTGAGTCGGCGTACCGGAACCACTTCCACTACCGACCAATCGCCTTTTTCTGCGGTTGGATCTGGGTAATGTTCTTTGGCGACCTGGCAAATCCCGACGATTTCCATGCCGATGTTGCTGTGGTAAAAAAACACTTGATCTCCTTCTTTCATCGCACGCAAGTTGTTGCGTGCCCCGTAGTTGCGTACGCCATCCCACATGCCTCGGCCTGTAGTTTCCAATTCATCGTAGCTGTAAGCGTCGGGTTCTGATTTGACAAGCCAAAAATTCATAGTCGTGTTTTTTAACGCCGCAAGTTAAAAACATTGGAGATAGATTTGGGTTTTGTGCTCAGGGTTAAATTTTTCTTACTTCTTTCACATCTTGCTTCTACATTAAATTGTTTTCTTTAAAAACGCTAATTTTGCGTTACACGAACATTTCCTGAAATGAACGAAGTATTAAGCGCCCGCCTCGAAATCATTGGGGCATTTATTGGCATCTTGTTGTTAACTGCTTTGGTTGCCTACATCATGGATGGCGTATCCAAACGCTTCATTGAGAAAGCAACCAAACTGATCAAAGGCGACCCCATTCACTATTTTTTTCTCCGGCATTTTTTATCTGGATTGATCTATGTAATCGGCATCAGTTGGGCCATTTCTTCCGTTCCCAGCCTCAAAGCGCTTGCCAGTTCCTTATTGGGTGCGGCAGGGATTTTGGCCATCGCCATTGGTTTGGCCTCACAGAATGCCTTGTCCAATGTGGTGAGTGGCATTTTTATCGTCATTTTTAAGCCATTTAGCATCAACGACCGCTTGCGCATTCACGACAACACCATGACGGGTGTAGTAGAAGACATCACCCTGCGGCATACGGTAATTCGCGATTTTGAAAACCGCCGCATCATTATTCCCAATTCGGTCATCAACCAGGAGGTCATTGTCAATGCCGACTTTGGCGATGATAAAATTTGTAAATGGTTTGAGATTTCAGTGGATACCCATACGGATATAGATCTGGCCAAAGCCATTCTGTTTGAAGAAGCACTCAATCACCCTTTGCGCATCGATACCCGCAAACCGGAAGACATTGAAAATGGAAAACCCGAAGTAACCGTGCGGGTACTCCGGGTAGATGAATACGGCATCCGCTTTCGTGCCTGGATTTGGGCCAAAAACTCTGCCGATGCCTTCGTTATCTCTTGCGATATGTACGAGTCGGTGAAAAAACGTTTTGATCAGGCGGGTATTGAAATACCCCAGGTGCCGAGGTTTAATTTGCCCGATAATGAAGAACCCATGTAGTTTTATTGCAAACCCAAACTCAGTAGCCAAACCAACAGTTGAGCCACTATCCCCATTACGGCGGTGACTGGCGTATAAAGCCGGTACAAGGTATCTGATCTTAAATTTGAGAAAGTAGCAATTACCCAAAAATAAGCATCATTGGCGTGCGAAACCACCATAGAACCTGCGCCCAAAGACAACACGGCCAGGGTGCGCCCCCATTCACTGTCCAATCCTAATCCAGATAGCGCCGGTGCAACAATGCTTGCGGCGGTAATCACTGCCACTGTAGATGAGCCTTGCGCCGTTTTTAGAATTGCGGCCAATAGAAAAGGAAAAAATAAACCCAAATGCCAGTCCATGATGCTGTTGGCCAACCCCGTACTCATCTCTGTTGCCTTCAGCATGGCGCCAAATGTACCCCCACCTGCAATAATGGCCAGAATTGGGCCCGCTTTTTCAATGCCTTCCCCAAACCATTTCTGGAGCAATTGAAAATGATCCTGTTTGGGTAAAATTATTGCGGCCAAAACGATGGCACACAGCAGCGCAATCACCGGATCACCCAGTAAACTCAGCAGCTTCAACCAACTATTCATTGCATTTTCCGGGGCTCTACCCAGGAAAACAAGAGACTTCAGACCGATTAAAAAAATGGGCAGCATTACGGGGAGAAATGCCCGCCAGATAGAGGGCAAATCTTCGGGTTCATCCAGATGCTCATGTTCGCTTTGCTGCGCAGAGTCTTCAATTTTAGGTCCAAATCGCAAAGCCCAAATGTAGCCCAACCAGGTCAGTGGGATCGAAATGCCCATGCCCACCAGCATCACCATGCCCAAATCTGCGCCCATTGTAACTGCCGCAGCCGCGATGCCTGGATGGGGTGGCACCAGGCAATGTACGCCGTATAACGCAGTCGCCAAGCACAACGTCATCAAGGGCATGCCAAAAGGGGTACGGCGCACCAAGGACTGCTTCAGCCCATTGAGAATGATGAACCCAGAATCACAAAAAATGGGCAACCCTACCAGAAAACCAGTCATTGACAAGGCCGCAGGGGCACGATTCTCACCCACCAGGCCAAGAATAAAATTGGCCATGCGCAAAGTCGCTTTGCTGCGTTCCAACAATACCCCCAGAACTGTCCCCAGGATGATGACCAAACCAATTTTTTTCATGGTTTCGCCAAAACCTTCTTTCAAGGTATCTACAATTTTGTCCAGCGGCATCCCCGAAACCAGTCCCAACAACAATGCAACCAGAAACAACACCAGGAAGGGATGCATGCGCCAACGGGCAGTGCACCACACAATCAATCCGACACTTCCGAGCAAAAGACCAAACAACCACAGTGTAGACATAGGCTTTAGGGATAATCAGGTTCAATACTTATTCAAAAATAATTCGATTTTTGATTTAAAAATCAAAAATATTTTCTCATTTCCCTGAATTTCTCAAATGATTCTCTATTTTTACTCCAATAATACAACCTGCTTTGGAAAACGCCAACACAAACAATTACCAACCAGATGAAATCGATCATATTATTCTGCAAACCTTGCAGGAAGACGGTCGAAAATCTTTTTCCGACCTTGCCAAAGAGATGGGCATGGCCGTGAGTACCATCAGCAAGCGCTACATGAACCTGGTCGATTGTGGCATCCTGACCATTGTTGGCCGCGTTGAACCCGAACGGGTCGGACTCAATGCCTATGCCGCCATTCAGGTACAAGTAGATACCGTTGCCAACGTAGAGCGGGTAGCCGAAGAACTTCAAGCAATGCCCGAAGTTTGTTTCCTCGCCTTGCGTACCGGAGATTTTCAATTGGAAATCAACGTCATGTGCCGCGACAACACTCACCTGATGGAAATCCTGCGCAACAACATGGACAAAATCAACCACGTCCGCAAATACGAAATCAACATGTACCTGAAAGTCTACAAATGGGGAAGATCAGGAGTACGCAGAATTGGGGAATAGCATACAAGTCACCAAAGACAAAATCCAGCGCTGCATCACCTTTCATCCCTCCGCCAACCCACGACTTCAGTCGTGGGAGGCCACCCACAGCCCCACCCCACGAATTTATTCGTGGTAAAACCCCACGAACGTGGTAAATGACCACAAAGGTGGTAAAACCCCAGAAACGTGGGAAACCACAAAAAAACAACCACTCATGCCAAAATTCTTCAAGTCCTTAAACCCCTACACCCAGGAAATCATCGGCGAATACATGGAAGCCAGTGACGTTGAGCTGGAAGTCAAACTGGAATGGGCACAAAGCAACCAACGCGATTGGGCGAAACGCAGCTTTGCAGAAAGGGCTATCTGTTTTGAACAATTGGCACAATACCTGCGCGAGCACAAAGCAGAACTGGCCCTGCTGATGACCCAGGAAATGGGCAAGATATTGCCAGAAGCCCTCGGCGAAATC
This sequence comes from Haliscomenobacter sp., assembly GCF_040403615.1. Taxonomy (NCBI): domain Bacteria; kingdom Pseudomonadati; phylum Bacteroidota; class Saprospiria; order Saprospirales; family Haliscomenobacteraceae; genus Haliscomenobacter; species Haliscomenobacter sp. The sequence goes on from NZ_JBBAKG010000060.1 coordinate 29,386, forward strand.
GAAAAATGTGCCGGGCAATGCATACACTATGCCCAACATGCCGAAGCTTTGCTGCACGCCGACGACATCCCAACCGATGCCACAACTTACAGCGGCGTGAGTTACGAACCCATCGGCATCATTCTGGCCATTATGCCCTGGAATTTCCCATTTTGGCAAGTGTTTCGCTATGCAGTTCCCGCCTTGATGGCTGGCAATGTCACCTTGCTCAAGCACGCGCCCAATGTATTTGGTTGTGCTTTGGCCATCGAGAGGGCCTTTCGGGCAGTTGGTTTCCCGGAGGGCGTATTTCAAGCCATCATTGCCGATGTGGATGCGGTACACCGCCTGGTAGCCGATGATCGGGTGGGTATGGTGACCCTCACCGGCAGCGAAAGGGCTGGCGCATCTGTAGCGGCATTGGCGGGTAGCCACATCAAGAAGTCTATACTCGAACTTGGAGGCAGCGATGCGCTCATCGTGCTTCCTGATGCTGATCTGGACAAAGCCGCTGCTGCCGCCGTCCAATCCCGCATGATGAATGCCGGACAAGTGTGCATAGCCGCCAAACGTTTTTTGGTACACCAGGACATCAAGGCTGTCTTTACCGATAAAATTCTGTCCTTAATTCAGGGCTTAACCCAAGGTGATCCCCTGGATTCTAGTACCAAAATGGGCCCCTTAGCCCGCATCGACCTTGCTGAAGGACTGGAACGCCAACTCCACAAAGCACTTGCCCAAGGAGCAACGCTACTCTGTGGCGGCAAACGGGATGGCTGCAATTTTGAACCCACCTTGCTGGATAACGTCAGCCCGGATTCGGTGGTTTTTAAAGAAGAAACCTTCGGCCCACTGGCTGCCATTACAACTTTTGCTTCGGAAGAAGAAGCCATTCAATTGGCCAATGCTTCCCGCTATGGCCTGAGTGCGGCCATTTGGACGCAAGACCTCGACAAAGCCAAATCCATTGGACGCCAACTCGAAGTCGGTAGCGTATTTGTCAACGCAGTGGTGCGTTCCGATTCGCGTTTGCCTATCGGTGGCGTGAAAAGATCTGGCTATGGCCGCGAGCTTTCCGAAGCGGGCATCAAAGAGTTTTGTGTTGCAAAAACTCATTATATTAATAGTTGAAAAATACCAAGGAATGACATCCGCAGAACTAATGGCAAGACGCAATCGCGTGCTGCCCAAAGCCATGTTTACGACCTCAACGCTCAATGCAGTTTCGGCCAAGGGCGCTATTTTTTTCGATGTTGAAGGCAACGAATACATTGATTTCAGCGGAGGCATTGGCGTTCTCAATGCCGGGCATTGCCCCGCTCCCGTCAGCGAGGCCATCGCCAAGCAGGCTCAAACGCTGATGCATACGTTTTTCAACGTACTCACCCATGAGCCTTACGTATTACTGGCCGAGAAGTTGGTTGAAATATTGCCCCACGGCGAGGAGACCAAGGTCATGTTTGTCAGCAGTGGTGCTGAAGCGGTCGAAAACGCAGTGAAAATAGCCCGCCAGGCCACTGGTCGGCAAGGCATTATTTGTTACACTGGCGGATTTCACGGACGTACTTTGATGGGCATGAGTTTGACCTCTAAAGTGAGTTACAAAACCGGTTGCGGGCCTTTTGCCCCTGAAATATACCGCTTGCCATTCCCGGATTATTACCACAATGGTCATGGCCAGGAATTTTATGCTTTCGTGGAACAAGAACTGGAAAATTTTAAAAAATACTTGAGTACGGTTGTCGCTCCCGACAATGTTGCGGCGGTGATTGTTGAACCCGTTCAGGGCGAGGGTGGTTTTTACGTTACTCCACTGCGCTACCTGCAAGGCTTGCGCGAAATTTGCGACCAACACGGCATCCTGCTGATTTTGGATGAAGTCCAATCCGGCTTTGGCCGTACCGGAAAATGGGCAGCTTACGAGCATTACGGAGTGATCCCGGATATTTCCACCTGGGCAAAATCCCTGGGTTCAGGTATTCCGATTGGCGCAGTGATGGGCAAAGCCGAAGTAATGGACAAGGCATTGCCGGGTACTTTAGGTGGCACATATTCAGGCAATCCCGTAGCATGTGCAGGCGCCTTGGCCTCGGTTGAATACATGCAAGAAATCGACATCAACCAAAAAGGGGAACAAATTGGTCAAACCTTGTTGCACTTTTTTACCGACCTCAAAAAAGAGTGCTCGGCGATTGGAGATGTGCGTGGCCTGGGTGCAATGGTGGCCATTGAATTGGTGAAAAACCAAAACCCGAACTTGCCTGATGCAGAATTGACCAAACAGTTGGTCACCGCTTGTATTTCTCGTGGCCTCTTTTTGATCAGTGCAGGCGTTTACGGCAATGTAATCCGCGTACTTTGCCCTCTGGTGATCAGCGAAGAAATGTTGATGAAAGGATTGGCGATCTTGCGCGAGGAATTGCTGCATTTGTGTGCATAACTCACATTACGCAGCACTTAAACGTCCGCCAAACCTGAAATATCGATAGCAAAGCGGAATAGCGGTTTTCTATTCGACACTTTCGTAAAATATTTCGTGTGAAACGAATTCACAATTGCGTTTGCTGCTTAATGTGAGAGCATAAGTTTTTAGATTTGAGTTTTATAATGAACCGAACCCCCAAAGCGCAATAAACATGCAAAAAAACCACATCAACGGCAATTGGCTGGATGCCATCAACGAAGGAATCTGGGCCGTGGTCAACCCGGCAACGGAAGAAGTGATCGCCAGTGTTCCTTTTGGCGGCACCGCCGATGTTCAAGTGGCCATCGATGCCGCAGCCGCAGCCTTTCCTGCCTGGAAAGGCACCAATGCCTGGCAACGCGCGGAGGTGCTGAAAAAAGTTGCCGATTTGATGCGGGTGCGCAGCAAGGAGCTTGCCCAAATTACCATTTCCGAAGCGGGCAAGCCGATGCCTGAAGCTGTTGGAGAATGGGTGGTGGCTGCCCAGTTTTTTGAGTGGTACGCCGAAGAAGCCAAACGCAACTATGGACGAACCATTCCCGCCAGTCGCAACAACAAACGCATGTCGGTAATCTCCCAACCCATCGGCGTCGTAGGCATCATCACCGCCTGGAATTTCCCGGTGTGGAACCTTTGTCGGGTGTGGGCTGCTGCACTGGCTGCGGGTTGTACCATTGTGGCCAAACCCAGTGAATATACCCCACTCACCGCAATGGCTTTGATGGAATTGCTGATTGAAGCCGGAATGCCAGCTGGTGTTGCCAATCTTGTTTTGGGCAATGCTGCCGAAATTGGCGAAGCACTTTTGTCCCGCCCCGAAGTACGCAAAATCCATTTCGTAGGCAGTACCCGGGTCGGTAAAATCTTGTTGGAAGGAGCCTCGCGCACCAATACCAAACTATCGCTCGAATTGGGCGGCAATGCGCCGTGTCTGATTTTCCCGGATGTCAATCTTGAGGCGGTGGCCCATAGTGCGGCCATTGCCAAATCGCGGAACTGTGGTCAGGTCTGTGTTTCTCCCCAACGCTTTTTGGTACACCAGGACATTTATGCTGCATTTGTTGACCGGATCAGCTTTCACCTGTCGCAATTGAAAATAGGGCATGGCGATGATAGCAACACCCAAATTGGCCCACTGATCAATGCCCGCCAGCGGGATCAGGTGGAGCAGATGGTGCAAAATAGCATCCGTCAAGGGGCTCGTTTGAGTACCGGAGGCCATCGCCCCACTCAATTCTCCAAAGGCTTCTTTTATACACCCACCGTACTTTCTGACGTAAGCCCCGACTACGATATTTTCCGGAAGGAAGTTTTTGGTCCCGTGCTGGGCGTTACGCCATTTTCAAGTACGGATGAAGCCATTGCACTGGCCAATGATACTGAGTACGGTTTGGCCAGTTATCTTTGGACCAATGACCTGCGCACCTCGATAAAAGTTTCCGAGGCACTGGAGTTTGGCATTGTGGGCATCAACGAATGGGCTGCCCATGCTACTGAAGCACCCTTTGGTGGTTGGAAACAAAGTGGACTCGGCTACGAGTGTGGTGAAGAAGGGCTGCACGAATATTTGGAGAAAAAGCTGATCAGTACTGGAGATCTGTAAATGCAAACCCGCAAAGTCATAATACATGGAGTACGGTGCCCTTTGTCTCATTCCACCCCTCGTGGTGATCATTTTGGCGATCTTTATCCGGCGGGCTTTCGAGCCGCTGTTGATCGGCTGTCTGGTTGGTTTCGTCCTCATCAAACCCAGCGAATTTCCGGGTAATTTTATCGATGCGTTGGTGGCCACCATGCGCGATGAAACCATGGCCTGGATCATTCTGGTGTGTGGTTTGTACGGATCGTTGATTCACCTGATCATTCAATCAGGAGGGGTATTCGCATTTGGGCAATACGTATTGAAGTATGTCAAAACCCGGCGCAGTGCCTTGCTGGTGACCTGGTTGTTGGGCTTATTCATTTTTGTGGATGACTACATGAGCGCCCTGGCTTCGGGGGTTACCATGCGCAAAATCACCGACAACTACCGCATCTCGCGCGAAATGCTGGCTTTGCAGGTCAACGCCATGGCTGCTCCCATTTGTGTGCTGATTCCCATGACCACCTGGAGCATTTATGTAAGCAAACTTTTGGAAGAAAACAAAGTGGTGCAAGCTGGTGGCGGATTCACTGGTTTTTTGCACCTCATTCCATATATGTTTTACGCCTGGGTGGTGGTGATTATCGCCCTGTTGTTGGCACTGGGTAAATTTCCGTTGTTGGGAAAACTCAAACTGGCCGAAACCCGCGCTCGGGAGACTGGGGTGTTGGCGCCACCCAAATCCATTTTGAGTAAAACCGACGAAAACGTACTCAGGGTTCCGGGTGCCAAACCCCGTTACTTTTTCTTGCCCCTGATTGTTTTAATTGCTGCAACCTTAATTTTGGACAAAGATGCCCTCAAAGGCGTGATGGTCGGCGTGGCGTTTACTTTTTTTTACTACTGGTGGAGTGGCCTGATGAGCTTCGATGCCATTACCGACGGCATTTTTGAAGGTTTTCAAAGTATGGTTTTTGCCCTGGCTATTCTGACCATGTCGTACGTACTCAAACGAGTGGGCGATGAGATGGGGCTGACCCCTTTTGTAATCGATAGTGTCAAAGGTGTTTTGACCAAGGGAATGTTGCCAATGGTGATCTTCCTGGTCTTGAGTTTTATATCTTATACCACAGCTTCTTCCTGGGGCGTGTATGCCGTGGCGATCCCGATCGTAGTGCCATTGGCACAGGCTCTGGATGCCAATATGTGGGCTACATTAGCGGCAGTGATTTCGGCGGGAGCTTTTGGTTCGCACGCCAGTTTTTACTCGGATGTTACGGTGCTTACTTCTACCAGTACGGAATGCAACAATATGGAACTATCCTTTGCGGCATTGCCTTACAATTTAATTGCGGTAGGTTTGGCAGCAGTGCTGTTTTTGTTTTTTGCGTAAGGGGCGATAAAAAAATAAACATTTATTTTTGCCCCACTACTAAATTGATTCAGTCCATGTACCAAAAAGAGCTTGACAACGGCATCATACTTCAACTGACTCAAGGGCAGCATGCCAAAGCTTTGGATACCTTGCAACGCATCGTTTTTCCCACCCTGGCGGATGAAGAACGCATGTCCGAACGCCATTACCTACACCATTTGGCCGTTTTTCCCGCAGGGCAATTGGTGCTGCTGAATGGGGATGAGGTGATCGGCATGACCAGTTCGATTCGGTACCACTTTAGCCTGGAAGACCATACTTTTTTGGATGTTTCGGACAATTTGTGGTTCAATACCCACGAGCCAGAGGGCGATTGGTTGTACGGAATGGACATGGGCGTGCATCCCGATTACCGGGGGAGAGGACTTGCCCGGGAAATGTACCGCGCCCGACAGGAAATTTGTCGACAACTGGGACTCAAAGGCCAAATCATTGTCGGCATGCCCAATGGTTATGCCCAATACGCAGCCACGATGAGCCTGGAAGAATACCATCAGCTAGTGGTGGCTGGAAAAATTTACGACCCTACAGTAAGTACCCAAATGCGCATGGGCGCCGAACCCCAAAAATTGATTCACAATTACCTCGACGACCCACAATGTGGCAATGGCGGGGTTTTGATGATTTTGAGTGTAGATAAAAAAGTCTGATCAAACATATGGAAACCAAAACCAAAAACAGCGCCAAGCCCAGCATTCAGCTCTTGACCGCAATACCCGGCCCTAAAGGTCAAGAAATCTTGGCCCGTCGGGCAGCAGCGTTGCCAGCCGGAGCGGCCAGGTCAACGGATGTAGTGGTTGCTTCTGCACGAGGTGCCGTAATCAAGGATGTGGATGGCAATACCCTGCTGGATTTTGCCGGAGGCATTGGCATGATCAATGTGGGGCATTCTCCCGCCAATGTGGTCAATGCGGTAAAGCGACAATTGGACAAATTCATCCATACTTGCCAGATTGTGACCACCATGGAAGCGCCGATCCAGTTGGCCGAATTGCTCAATCGGATTGCTCCGGGTGATTTTGCCAAAAAAACCTTGTTGTGCAATTCTGGTTCGGAAGCCGTTGAAAATGCGGTCAACATTGCCAAATACTACACCCAGCGCCCGGCAGTGATCGTGTTTGAAGGCGCGTACCACGGGCGTACCCACCTGACGCTCAGTTTGACCAGCAAGTACAACCTCTTCAAAAAAGGATTTGGCTCCATGGCGAGCGACATTTATCGCCTGCCTGCACCCAACATGTACCGGATTCCAGAGGGCATGAGTGCGCCAAAATACCTTGATTACTGCCTGGCTCGCCTCGACGAAGCCCTGATCTCACAGGTCGATCCTGCGGCTGTGGCGGCCATTTTGATTGAGCCTGTGCTGGGAGAGGGGGGCTTTATTCCCATCCCTGCTCCTTTTTTGCAAAAGCTGCGCGACATTGCAGATCAGCACGGCATCGTGTTGATTTTTGATGAAATCCAGTGTGGCATGGGCCGTACCGGCAAACTTTGGGCTTGCGAGCACGCCGGAGTCGTACCCGATATGATCACCACCGCCAAAAGTATGGGTGCTGGAATGCCGATTGCTGCGCTGATCGGCAAAGCTGAAATCATGGATTCCCCGCATCCGGGTGGAGTGGGTGGAACTTATGGGGGAAGCCCCGTTGCTTGTGTAGCCGCAATTGAAGCGGTAAAAACCATCATCAGTTCTGGTTTTCAACAAAAAACGGAAAGGGTAGGGGAGCAGATGCGCCGCACCATGGAGGCCTGGAAAAAGAAATACCCACTCGTAGGCGATGTACGCGGCCTGGGCGCCATGCGCCTGGTGGAATTCGTCAAAGACCGCCAAAGCAAAACCCCCGATCCTGAATTGACCCTCGAAATCATCAAGGATGCCACCGCACACGGCATCTTGCTGATCCGGGCAGGTTTGTATTCCAATTGCATCCGCTTGTTGCCACCCTTGGTCATCACGCGCAATCAACTGGCGGAAGGCTTGCTGGTGCTGGAAGATGCGATCAGAAGGGCGCACGAGAAGCGGGGGCTTTAGTGGGTATTTGGATCGTTTCAAACGATAAATTTCTACGAATGCGCTGAGCATTTGAACCGCTATTGAATATTTGTCACTTTTTGTCTGATACAAAAAGTAACCAAAAAAA
>NZ_JBBAKG010000061.1:0-16237 GCF_040403615.1 Haliscomenobacter sp.
CACTTAAGTAAAATCGGTTAACGGTGAGTGAAGGATAATTCAGCAGGTACACCCCATTGCGGGTGCCACCCCATACCTTGTCTTTCCCCGACATCCTCAAAAAAATGAATTCATTGTTTTTATCAAGAGGAGATTTCAATGACCTGAAGATACCCCGCCTGGATTGATACAAATGCATGTTTCGGGAGGTCGAAATCAGCACAGAGTCTCCTAGAGGAACAGCCCGGGCAGGTTGCATCAGCGGTAGCATTTTGACTTGATTGTTTATCCCGTTTCGTCCAATTTTCCCTAAATTCCGTCCTGCACCATAAATATTTCCCTCCTGGTTTTTCCAGGCAATGACGATACCTTCACCGCACGAACGCTCCTCTTTACGCCGTTTGAGCAAATCGATCAGGATAATTTTGTGGGTAGAACAATAAGCGATTTTGCCGTCATTCGTTTCAAAAAGGTTAATGATCATGCCCTTCGCATCACATTCTTTTAAAAATGGCAGGTTGTTTTCACTGTAAATGCTGTCATTGTAATAAAAACAGGGTTTTCCCGTCAGTGTTGCAAACCAAAGCCTCCCAGATTTGTCTTCATAAATCGAAAACACTTCGTTGTCGGGCATGCCATGAGCCGTGTTGTAATTGGTAAACGTTTGGCCATCAAAGCGACTAACGCCTACATCTGAGCCAACCCAGATGTACCCTTTGCTGTCTTGAAAAACAAAATAAGTGTAATTGGAGACCAGTCCATCTTTGATCTGATAATTTTTGAAAAAAGGCTGTTGGGCAATCAGGGGGCCAATTGCAAAAAAAAGGAGCAGCAATACTGAAATTTTTCGGTACATTCTGCTACCAAGATAGGATTAATTTAATGGCAAGGGCTTGCGTTGACAAAACGAATTTCATCGTTCAATCAACAAAAACATACAAACGTCTACTTTAGTGGCTCACTGATGGCACACCCATGGAGGGTCTCTCCATCTTTTTCAATGATTGCCGAAAAAGGGTAAACAGTATCTGATCTGCCATCCCTGCATGAATCTGCCAAAACGGTAATGGAGAGCTTGGTTTCTTTCCCGTAGAGTTTGGTCTTGGTCGTATAGCAGGTAGAATCCCCCTGAACCCGGGCTTTTTGGTAAGGGTACAAGATTTTTGGCAGACCAGCCCGCAAATACACGATGCTGTCTTTGTAGATTTCAATCAACCAAAACGAAGGCTCTGTTCCACGGCAAGAATACTCAAATACTGCCTGCATAGCTTGCACGGGGTCGTTTTGTGTAGAAGAAGAGGAGGTATCGGGTTTGCAAGACCAAACAACCATCCCAATTAGCGTTAAGAGAAAAGGTGTTTGCTTCATTGTTAAATTATTTTTTAACACGTTATTTCCAATCAAACAGTGCGTTAACGCAATTATTACAGCACAATGCGTACAATTGTTTTATTGCTATTTTTTTAGTAGCGGTAAGCTTTGACGGTATCTACAAAAACGCGAACAGACTCTAAATCAAGGTCAGGATACAATCCATGTCCAAGATTGACGATGTGTTTGGGGCCAAAATCCTGCATCATTTGGAGGGCACCAGCACGGATGGTTTCATGATCGGCATACAAGAAGCAAGGGTCTAAATTTCCCTGCAACACGGGGTGCTCCCCTACCCTGGCTCTGGCTTCCTGGGGGGTGATGTTCCAGTCCAGCCCGATGACCTGACAATCCAGCGCTGCAATTTCTTCCAGAGCAAACCAGGCTCCTTTTGAAAAAACCGTTACAGGAACTTCGGTGATGGCCGAACAAATTTTAGCGATGTAAGCAGTAGCAAACTCCCGGTATTGCGCAGGGCTTAAAATACCCGCCCACGAATCGAACAATTGGATGAGATTGGCACCATTGGCCACTTTGCGCTTTAAGTAAGCGATCGTCGTATCGGTGATCAAACCCAGCAATTGGTGCGACAAAGCGGGTTCACGGTATAAAAACTGCTTGGCTTTGGAAAACGTTTTGCTGCCTTGCCCTTCTACCATATAGGCAAAAATCGTCCAGGGGGCTCCTGCAAATCCAATCAACGGCACTCGGCCATGGAGTTCGCGTTTGGTGATGCGCAATGCCTCATAGACGTATTCCATATTGTCGGCAGCAGCCTCACCACTTTGAAGTTGAGCTATGTCTTGGGCCGTTTGGATGGTCTTGGGAAACAAAGGGCCGCGTTTTTCCACCATCTCGTAAGGCAAACCCATGGCTTCAGGTACTACCAGGATATCGGAAAAAATAATGGCGGCATCAACGCCCAACTCATCAATGGGTTGGATGGTCGCTTCGGCGGCAGCAGCAGGTTCAAACAAAAATTCACGAAATCCAGCGAAATTGGCCCGCAATGCCCGGTATTGGGGCAATACCCGACCAGCTTGACGCATCAACCAAACGGGAGGTCGATCGGTGATTTCACCTTTTGCAACACGCAAAAAGAGGTCATTTTGTAGCGTTTCTGTTGTATCCATCATATATATCCATCTGAAAACGCAATGATAGCCAAAATTTCGGGGCTTTAAGTCAGGAAATTGTTTTTTTTCACTTAATGAATAAGGATAAATAACAACTGATCTCTTGTTTTATTTTTCTATTTGTGCATTCAATTCTATGCAAACCCAACAAATCCGGGTATATCTCCTGAATTTTCCATATTTCTCCTTAATTTCCGCCCCAGATACGACGTATATGAATGATCAAACAGTACTGGTCAAAAATCTACGGCAATTTGACAACTTTTAAGGTGCTTTTTAAGTATAAAGAGCATTATTTCACTGGTGAAAAAAGTTAGGCATGAAAATCGCCCACATATTTGTTTTTGTTTCCATCGTTTTGGGATTAAATTCCTGTTTCTTTTCGGCTGAAAACCCTTATTCTGGATTGCCACCTGGCAAATGGCGGGCCGTACTCAAATTGGTCAACAATCCCATCAACCCCAATCCACGGGGAGAACCCCTCCCCGATAAAGTCAATCTCAAGTTTGAGGAAGTGACCGACGGAGAATTGCCCTTTATTTTTGAAGTCAAATATGTCACCAAAGACAGTTTTTACATTGAAATCATCAATGGAGATGAACGGATTGTGGTGGATGACATCAAAATTGGCCGCGACAAAAGCCAGGCCAAGGACACCATTTTGATCAATTTACCGGTCTTCGACTCCTACATCCGCGGTTTTTTTCTCGAAAATGCGATTGATGGCGAATGGGTCGTGCGCAGCAAAGAAAACTACCGCATTCCTTTTATCGCCCGGCATGGTCGGGATTACCGCTTCACCAACTTGCGCAAAGCACCCGCCATGGACGTCAGTGGACGTTGGGATGCCACTTTTGAACTTGGCACCGAGGATGAATACAAAGGCGTCGGAGAATTCAAGCAGGAAGGCAATCACCTTACTGGCACATTTTTGACCGAAACCGGAGATTACCGCTACCTCGAAGGCACGGTACAGGCCAACAAACTATATTTGTCTTGCTTTGACGGGGGTCATGCCTTTTTGTTTGAAGGCAAAATCAACCCAAAAGACAGTACGATGATCGGTTCCTTCCGCTCTGGCAATGCGTACCAAACTTCGTGGGAAGCCAAGTTCAACCCCAATGCAAAGTTGAAAGATGCAAATGCCTTGACTTTCCTCAAGCCAGGTTACGATCGCTTCGATTTCTCCTTTGAAAATACCGCTGGCAAAACTGTCAGCCTGAAGGATGCCCGCTACCAAAACAAAGTCAAAATCATCCAGATTATGGGTACCTGGTGCCCCAATTGCCGCGATGAAACAGCGTTTTTGGTGGACTACCTCAAAGAACATCCTGATCAGGATGTAGAAGTGATTGCCCTCGCTTTTGAACGGTACAAAGAGAAAGACAAGGCCATGGAAGCTTTGAAACGCTACCAGGAACATTTCAAAATGGACTATGAATTGTTGCTGGCAGGTAACTCCGATAAAGCGGAAGCGTCTAAGGTATTGCCCATGCTCAATGCGGTGTTGGCTTACCCCACCATGATTGTCATCGACAAAAATGACCGGGTACAACGCATCCATACGGGCTTTTCTGGGCCGGCAACCAGCGAATACAAGCAATTTAAAGCTGAATTTAGCCGTTTCATATTGCAACTTTTATCAAGTAAATCCGTACAGCAGTAGTGGAACTGGAAAATCAAACCAAAAAACCTAGAAACCGAACGAAAACATGGCAACAAAGAAAATAGCTCTTGCGTACTGCATCGACAACCTACCCGTCGCAGAAACATTGTACAATGCATTGAGTCAAACCAGCTATGGTGTTGAGCATTATTATTGCAAAAAAAATGCAGACGAACTTACGCTCGCTGAGCAATTGCGCGATTTCGATGGTACTATTTTACTCCTCATCAGCGATAATTTTTTGCGTTCGGAACATTGCATGAACCGCGCTTTGCAACTCGTACAGCAAAAAACGGGCAACATTTTACCCATAGTCATTGAAGGGCGTACCAAAGATGAATCGACTGGTCAATGGACCAATACGCCAACCAAATTTGAGCGCATTGGGGACATCATTCCCTACATCAATTTCTGGCAAAACAAATACCTGGATTTGCGCAGCCAAAAACGCAAGTTTGAAGCAGAAAACGAAGCAGACAAACGGGATGAACTCAACGAAAACCTCCGTGTACTCCGCCAGGTATCCAGCGAAGCCAGCGAATTTTTAAGGGTTTTGCGCAACATGCGCTATTTTCAATACCCTGACTTTATTGAAAATCACCTGCAAGCTTTTTTTGAATTTGTAGAAGATCCGGCAGAATGGGCGGCGTTTAAGGCCAAAGCTCCTCAATTGAACTTGACCGTTGCGGACAAAGATTTGCCGACGCAAATTGTAGAACCTTCCCACCCCGAGCCTGCTCCCGAAGTGGTAGTCACGCCCACCGTGGAAATGTACCACCCACCGGTAGAAGTACCAGCTGTCACACCCGAAGCAGTGGAGACAGAATTGACCGGTGAAGAACTGGCCGAGAATCTCGAAAACCTAGGGGTAGTCATTGCCGAACATGTGGATACAATAAGCGACGAGCCACTGGAAATTCCAGCATTGGATGCCACTAATGACGAATCAACCCCAGCATTGCCTGTGGAAGATACCGTTGTGAAAACACCAACTGAAGCGCCCGCTTTTGATGACGATGACGACTATGAAGACGATGACGAAGAAGATGACGAAGACAACGAAAAAATAGGTGACTTGATTCGTCAGGCACGTGGAATGGTTTCCTCTGGTCAGGTGGAGCCGGGCATCAACTTCATGAAGCAAGCCATCAAAACCTACCCTGGCAGTGCAGAGTTGCACTATTTTTATGGCTTGATTTTGGCTCAAAATACCCGCGATGTAAGCGGAGCCCTAGAACAATTGAATTTGGCCACTGAAAGTGATCCTGAACATGAAGCTGCATATTTCCTGTTGGGAGAGCTGGCCGAATTGCAGGGGGATTTCAACGCAGCCCGCACGCACTACGAGCGACTGGTGGACATCAACGACGATTTTACCGATGTGTTTTACCGCTTAGGTACGGTGTTGCAGGCCAATTTCCCGGAAGAGGTGGAATATGCCGCCAAATGCTTCAAACGCGCTGCAAAACGCAACCCGGGCAATGTAGATGCCCATTACCAGTATGCCTCCTTGCTGGCCGATGTATTGGGAAAAACCGATAAAGCAGAAGAATATTTTCTAAAAACCTTGGCCATCCAGCCCAAGCACCCCTTTGCCAATTATGACCTTGCGCTGATTTACCATACCGCCGGAGATGCAAGCAAAGCACTGCAATACTACGAAGCAGCAATAGCCAATAATCCTGAATTGCAAACGCCCGAAAACGAGATTGCTTTCCGCGGGCTGCCTGCAAATCCAGTGGTTGAAACGCCTGAAGAGCTTGTTGTCCCAGCGACAACAGAAGATCTGCCCGCTGTGGTTGTCCCGGATGTGGTAGTGCCTGCTTTAACCGGGACGCTTTCGCCGCTCCTGGCTTCCGAACACGATACCATCGAAGCACTGATCCAAAACATCACGCGTTTGGAAGAATTGCTCCGTTCCAAGGTGACCCAACTGGAAGCAGAACCAGCGCCAATCGAACCAGCAATTGTAGAAGAAAAAGCTCCAGCCAAAATTGCGCTGATCACCGGGGCTACGTCCGGTATCGGCTTGGCCACTGCAAAGGCATTTGCACATGCAGGTTGGAAATTGATCATTACTGGCCGACGCACTGAGTTGTTGGATGCGGTAAAGCAGGAATTGACTGATCTGGGCGCTGAAGTAATCAGCCTGAACTTCGATGTGCGCGACAACAGCGCAGTTACCGCTGCCATCAATGGGCTGCCGGAAGCATGGCGCAGCATCGACCTTTTGGTCAACAATGCTGGAAAAGCCAAAGGACTTTCCGAAATCCAGGATGGATCACTGGAGCATTGGGAAGAAATGATCGATACCAATTTGAAAGGTTTGCTTTACCTCACCCGTTGCATAAGCCCGCTGATGGTGGCGCAGCACAAAGGCCACATCATCAACATTGGTTCAATCGCTGGAAAAGAGCCTTATCCAATGGGCAATGTTTACTGCGCCAGCAAAGCGGCAGTGGATATGTTGACCCGTGCCATGCGCTTGGATTTGTACAAATACAACATCCGGGTTAGCCAGATTGCGCCTGGGCATGTGGAAGAAACCGAGTTTGCCTTGGTACGCTTCGACGGCGATGCGGATCGGGCTAAAATCTACAATGACTTTCTGCCACTAACCTCTACGGATGTGGCGAATACGATATTTTACATGGCCACCCAACCATCCCACGTCAACATCCAGGATGTAGTGATTTATGGGACGCAACAGGCCAGCGCAACGATTATTGACCGGTCGGGCCGCCCGTAGGGTCAGCCCTACGTGGCTGACCTTACGGGTGGTCGGTATGTCGCGGGGTCAGCCACATAGGGCTGACCCTACTTCATATACGTGGTCTTGATCTCTTCAAATTTCGGCAATTTCCGAATGTGCCAATCTTCGACAATCGTTCCATCCTTGAACAACAACACCCCAGGATTGGAGCGGATGATGGTTTTCAACAAAATATCATCGGCACGCAGCACCAGGAAATTGAATCCGGTCTTTTCTTTGAATGCATCGATCATCGCAGGATCATAAGGGCTAGTTATGGCGTATACGGTTGCTCCAGCTTTCTTGGCTTTGGTCATTTCCGCAACTACCTTTTTCCACTTCGCCAGGTAGTGTTCATCCCAATTGTACTGCTTGTGGGTGATGGTACGGGTGGAGATTGAATCAAATACCTTACTGGAATCGGGCAGTGTTTTGAACACGGAATCTCTTACCGTTTCGGTCTTGGTACCCGCTTCTTCACCATACAGTTTGTATGCCACCACCATAAAGTGATAGCCTTTGATGGCCTTCCAATCTTCCGTTACACTGCTGCCATCCGGGCCAGTCAGGTCAAAATCGCTGATTTTGGTGATAGGAATTACGGGCTCCGATTTCACTTGGTCAAATTCGAATTTTTCACTGGGGTATTTGTCCAACTCTTTCATGAATTGCTCGTAGGGCACTTCGACTACTTTCCCCGTTTTCTTTTCAGTAAGGCGGTAAGCGGTAATTTTCACGCCTTGTTGGGCGGCATCTTCCGCATCTTTTTGCTTCACGATGTCAACCCCTGGTTTGAAGGGGCGGAAGTTGATGGCTGGAATGTCCCAGATGTAATTGTTGAAGCAATACAGGGTAACACCAACTACTGTAGCCACATTCAAAATGCTGCGCGTTGGCATCGTAAACAGCTCGTGCATTTTGCGGAAGCCGAAAGTAAAAATCAAGGCAGGAACCAACAAGAAAATGTCTTTCATGAACGAGATCTTGGGCTTAAGCTTGAGGAAATCGCCAAAGCAACCACAATCGGTTACTTGCATATTGGTTTCAATAAAAGGGCCCCATTTGCCAAAGGAGAAGAAGTTGACCTCAGGTGGAACGTGTCCAGTCAGGTAAGTAAATCCGGTCAGTACCGTAAAAAACAAGACCAACAAGAAAAATGCCCAAGCCGTTAACCGACGGCTAGATCCAATAATCAGCATCACGCCGAGCAGGATTTCAAAAACAATCATAAACACCGAAAAGCCATTGACGTACTTGGTCAACGATGGAAACAACGGCGCGATAAACGATAACCAGGTTCCTTCAAAGGTGCTTTCAAACTTGGCAAAATACTGCTCCATCTTGTAAGCAGTCCCCAGCGGGTCAATGGCCTTGACGAACCCGGAAACGATAAACAATACGCCGCAAAAATGCTGCAAGAAACTCACCAAAAGGTTGTTCACTTTGTTGAGCACAAATTTTGTGACCAAAGTGAATACCGCAGCCACCATGGCTACGTACAAAACAAGTGTGAAAATGGTCATGGATCTTAAGTTGTAAATTGAGGGTTGAGAAAAAATGTAGCGGAAAAATGCAGCTCGTCCCTAGTGCACTTCCTCTAAGCTTTCCTGAATTTTAATCAACGCAAATACTGCGTAATTGACAATATCCTGATAGTTGGCATCCAGTCCTTCCGAAACCAGGGTTTGTCCCTCATTTTCTTCGATCTGCTTGATGCGCAACAATTTCATTAAAATCATATCGGTAAACGAAGTCATGCGCATATCGCGCCATGCCTCCCCGTAATCGTGGTTTTTGCGTTCCAACAAACCGCGGATGATTTGAAGCTGTTCGTCGTACAAAAATTCAACCTTGACCAGAGCAAGCTCCAACTCCTCCTCACCAGGCAGTTCAAGCTGAATGAGCGCCATGATGGCATAATTGACAATCCCCTGGTATTCTGAATCAATGGAATCCGCAACTTTTTGCGTTTTCGTTTCTTCCAGGTTTCGAATCCGCTTGGCTTTAATGTACAATTGATCCGTCAGCGAAGGTACGCGCAGGATTCTCCAGGCCGTTCCATAATCGCGTGTCTTTTTCAGAAAAATCTCCTTACATTTCGCCATTGCGGCATCAAACTGTGCTCGGGTGCTCATTGTCCTTGGTGTATAATTACGAAGCAAAAGTAAGCAAATAAGGAACGTTTTGTATGCCCTTACTGGAATTGAGTGTGCATATACACAATTGACAACTTCAGCGTTACAAAGATCAGGAGCAGACGCGAGAATGCCTGTTAACGGCTTGTGAATATTTCAGAATGAGTGATCAGTATCTTACTATCGCGGAACCTTGTGTGGGGGAATTCAGGGATCGGGGCAGCAAATTCCTTGGATACGCTTTTCCCGTATCTGGCGAATCCGATTGGCAAACGCACCTGGAAGCAGTACGCAAAGAGCACCCCAAAGCCACGCACCACTGCTTTGCGTTTCGACTTGGCCTGGATAAAAACAATTACCGCGCCAACGACGACGGCGAGCCAAGCGGCACTGCCGGGCGTCCCATCCTGGGTCAGATCGATAGTTTTGGGCTGACCAATGTACTGATCATCGTAGTGCGGTATTTTGGTGGCACCTTATTGGGAACTTCCGGACTGATTAATGCCTACCGCGTTTGCGCAGCGGATGCGCTGGAGAAAGCAGAGATCATCGAAAAAACCGTGGAGGATTTTTTCCTGGTCACTTTTGACTACGCCATCATGAGCAACGTGATGAACGCCATCAAAAAATTGGGGCTCCCGATGCTGGAGCAGGATTTTGGCGATCTTGGAAAAGTTAAAATCGCCATTCCAAAAAGCGAATCCGCCGATGCGTTGTTTAAACTAAAAGCCTGGGTTGCAGGTTTGCGACTGGAAGAAGCCCTGCATCTGGAAAAAGTAGAGGGCATGAAAATCGAAACAATACAAGCAAACAAACCATGATTAATCACCACTTTACCTTGAATAATCGCATTTTTTTACTTTGTCTTTTTCTATTGTTGGGAACAATAACCCAATCAAAAGCCCAAGCCCAACAACCCAATTTCAACCTGGAATTGTTGGCCAACGTCAATGAATACGCCAAAGAACAATACAGCGCCATTTGGGGATATGTAGATTCCAAAGGGAGAGAATACGCCATTTTGGGTACGCGCATTGGTACGGCCATTTATTCCCTGGCAGACCCACGCAAGCCGAAAAAAGTAGCCCTGATCACTGGTACACAGAGCATTTGGCGCGAAATGAAGTTTTGGAAAAACTACGTCTACGTCGTCACGGACAATGCTCCAGATGGCCTCTTGATTGTCAACATGAAAGGTGCACCAGATACCATTACCTGGAAATACCTCAAACCGCAAGCTCCCATCGATCCACTGAACCCAGGCTTGATCGAGCGTTGCCATACCATTACCATCGACGAAAAAGGGATCCTGTATCTTTCTGGTTGCAATGTCAATCGGGGCGCAGTGGTGATGTACGACCTCAACTCCAATCCTGAATCCCCAAAGTACCTCGGAGCCTTAAAAACCGGGTATTCCCACGACAATTTCACCCGAGGGGATACGGTATGGAGTTCCGATATCTACGATGGGAAAGTGAGCATCGTAAATGTAAAAGACAAAACCAATCCGGTTTTTCTGAACAGCATCTCTACTTCTTCTCGCTTTACCCACAACTGCTGGCTTTCTGATGATGGCAAATACCTCTTCACTACCGACGAGCGCATCAATGCCAGCATCGATGCCTATGACGTCCGTAACATCAACAACATCGAATTGTTGGATGTATTCACCGCAGCAGCTACCCGCGGGCGTGGGGTTGTGCCCCACAATACACATTACCTGAAGGGATTTTTGCCTACGGCTTATTACACCGATGGCGTGAAAATCATCGACGCCAATCGCCCGAGCAACCTAATTGAAGTAGGAAGTTACGATACCTACCTGGGGCCAGATGGAGGGTTCAGTGGGGTATGGGGGATTTACCCTTATTTCCCAAGTGGTTTGCTCATTGCTTCTGATATTCAGTCTGGCCTTTGGGTGTTTCGCCCTACTTACCAGAAGGCCTGTTACCTTGAAGGCCTAATTACTGATGCCCGCAGCAATATTCCGGTAAATGATGTGGAAGTCAAGATTTTGGCAAATCAGGTCAACCAGGAATTGTCAAAAGCTGCGGGAAAATACAGCACGGGATTGGCCCAAAGCGGGGTGTATAAGGTCGTATTTTACAAAGAAGGGTACCAACCCGATACCTTGATGGCTACTTTGGAAAATGGCAAAGTTACCATCTTGAATGTCAAACTGCGCCCAGATGGTTTCAGCACGGGGTTGAAAGACATTCGGCAATTGCCGCTGGTATTGCAAGCCAGCCCCAACCCATTTTCCTCCAGCCTGCTGCTTCAATACAACTGGATCCAACAGCCCCAAGCTGCTACGCTTAGGGTTTATGATGCCTTAGGGCGTTTGATTGAAAGTATGGCTTTACCTTCCGGTGATGGCACGGTACAAATTGGTACCAATTTACCCATCGGGCAATATTGGTTGAAGGTACTGAGTAATCAGGGAAGCAGCAAAGCCATCATGGTGCTAAAACAGTAGGTAAGGAATTTGGCGACATCAATAACTCGCATCAACGCTGCTATTGATGTCGCCAAATTTGATCCCGACCAGGTTGAAAGTCAGCGTCGAAGCACTCAGGGAAGAAATGGTATAAGCGCCCGAAACCAGTCCTTTGAATGGGTCTTTTGCATCCTGAAAATTTTTCGCAGAGGGCACAAATAACCAAACCGGAGATGCGAATTTGGTTTCCAGATTCAAAATCACCTTGCGCATCTGAATCAAGTCCAGGGTACTGATGGTACCAGAATTGTTGACATCTGCAGCTATAATTTGATACGGGGAGGCCAGTGTTTCAAGGTTCAAAATGTGTTTTTGCACCCGAATCATATCCAGGGTACTCAGGCCATTTTCGTACACATCGGCTTTGCCAGCGCCAATTTCGTAGGTTTCGCCCAGCGGGATATTGTCGATGGAATAATTGCCCAGGTCATCTGTCAGGGTAGTGACGGTGAGGCCACTTGTACCAATGAGTTGTACCCGCACGTTGGCAACGCCAGTTCCCTTTTCATTTTTTACACTGCCGTTGATGGTAGATCCACCTTTGACGGGGTTTTCGATGCCATTCAGGGTATCTACCTGGCTATCTCCAGGGTCTAGCCAGTCTTTCAAGCGGCCACTCGACAGATCCGATCCATCCCAGGAGACAAACAAACGACCAAAATAGCCAATTGGGTTCACGCAAGTATCCTGACCACCATGCAGTTGTCCCACTACGCGCTTCTTTTGGTTGAGCAAAGCACTTCCAGAAGAGCCCACTTTGAAGCTCCCCTTGTCGATGCCCATGCGCAAATGGAAATTGGCCGGGGTGATCACCTTATTGTTCCAACTGATGGCACTCGGATTGATGATCAACGGATCTTGATCAACGGAGATTTTTTTGATGTCGCCTAATGGGTGGTGAATAAAGCTTGCACTGGTGGGTGCCTCCCGTTGGTGATCCCAACCCAAAAAATAGGCTTTGAACGATTGCGGAATGCTGTTGGTCAGTTCAAGCAACAAAAAATCGCTCAACTGGCGGCCAGCCAGCAATTTGGCACCCAGAATGGTTTGCCATTGGGGCTCTTTGCCTGGATTATTGCAGGTTTTGCTTTCGTAATTGAAGTCAAAACGCCAAAGGTCGTATACCGGAGTGAACCCATCCTGACAATGGAAAGCGGTGAGCAACAGCGGGCGACCGTCTTGCTTGGTGTTATTCATGAGGTTGCCGGTGCATACCCCAGTCCCTTCTTTTACAACCACTACGATTCGGCAGATTCCGCGCCTTTCGGTTTCAAAACCTGCGCCTTCGGTACAATTGATGTTGATGTTGCAGGGATCGGATGCTCCGAAACCCAGTTCGTTACTCAGTTTTCCAGCAACATCAAAGTTGGCCGCACGGAGGTTTTCCTGGTGGTAAGCATGATCGACCCTAAACAGGTGCAAGCGTCCCTGGCCAAAAGCTTCAACGGGTTCGATGTATTCCAGTTGGGCGGTTTCTCCGCGTACCAGACCGATCAGAAATTTGCCGTTGCTCTGGTTGTCCAGGCCGTTGAAGGTACTCATCAATTGGCCATCGGCGTGGTATACCTTCAGGATTGCCCCGGGTGGGATGAAAAAATCGTCAAAAAGCAGCATCAAACCCAACGCTGCTTTGGATTGAATTTTGGCACGCCAAACATTTTGATCTTCCGGAGATTTCTCCCAGCTGCCCGCATTTTCAAAACCCAAATCGACAGTCAAAGGTGCAGCAAATCGATTGCCAGGTTTGAGTCGATCTTCTTTCAGGGTCTTTTTTAGGGAGAAATGAGGAAGTTTTTCCGCAGAAATTGAAGCCCATTGGGCTGATGCAGTAGTTGTGTTCAACCGCTCCTGTGCGAATAATGCGGTTGTACACATCAACGCCATGGCGCTGAACCATACTGCCAAAACCTTGCCTTGCATAACGATAGAATTAAACAAACCTAAGTAAATGATTATCAGAGGTTTTCAATCATGATTTGTGTGCAGGTTCTTAACGCAGTGAATTACAAAAGTAAAGGTAGTCAAATTAAAAGTTTGAACAAAATTTTTGTTCTGGGAGAAAAAAACGACATTTGGAAGCACCTACATTGTTGATTTTTTCAACATAAAACGCCCCAGCAACACCTAACCTCAATCGCAAAACAAAATGAGCAACCAATTGCATTTACTTGACTACCTTGTATTCGGGGTATACCTGGTCGGCGTGTCTCTGTATGGCTACTGGATTTTTCAGCGCAAGAAAGCCAAAGAGACCAATACCAAAGACT
Source organism: Haliscomenobacter sp. (assembly GCF_040403615.1). Lineage (NCBI taxonomy): Bacteria > Pseudomonadati > Bacteroidota > Saprospiria > Saprospirales > Haliscomenobacteraceae > Haliscomenobacter > Haliscomenobacter sp. Next base: position 13,804 of record NZ_JBBAKG010000061.1, read on the forward strand.
TTTTTTTGGCCGAGGGTTCCCTCACCTGGTGGGCCATTGGCGCTTCCCTGATCGCCTCCAACATTTCTGCCGAACACTTTATTGGCATGTCGGGTTCGGGATTTGCCATGGGGTTGGCCATCTCCTCCTACGAGTGGATGTCGGCAGCGACCCTGATCATCGTGGCGGTTTTTTTTATTCCGATCTACCTGAAGAATAAAATCTACACCATGCCCCAGTTTCTGGCACAGCGCTACAACGATACTGTAGCCACCATTATGGCGGTGTTTTGGCTTTTATTATACGTTTTTGTCAACCTCACTTCCATTTTATACCTGGGAGCGCTGGCCGTGGAAAGCATCTCCGGTTTGCCCTTTTTGTATTGCATGATCGGGCTAGCAGTATTTGCCATTTTCATCACCCTGGGTGGCATGAAGGTGATTGGCTACACCGATATTGTCCAAGTCATAGTGTTGGTAATGGGTGGCCTGGTGGTCACGTATCTGGCACTGAATAAGGTTTCTGATCATTTTGGCGGTTCGGGTGTGTTGGACGGGCTTAGTCTTTTGCGCAGCAATGCAGACGACCATTTTCACATGATCTTTTTCGAAGGCCACAAATACTATTACGAGCTGCCGGGTATGGCGGTTTTGTTTGGCGGCATGTGGATCAACAACCTCAACTACTGGGGATGCAACCAGTACATTGTACAACGCGCCCTCGGGGCAGATTTGGCCACCGCTCGTTCCGGGATCTTGTTTGCGGCTTTTTTGAAACTGTTGATTCCGCTGATTTGTGTCATCCCGGGTATCGCAGTATATGTATTGCACCAAAACGGTTACTTTGAACAGGAACTGCTGAATGCCGCAGGGGTCGTAAAACCCGACCGCGCCTACCCTACCCTGATGAATTTGTTGCCAGCTGGTTTGAAAGGACTGGCTTTTGCCGCGCTTACTGCAGCGATTGTGGCTTCCCTGGCGGGAAAATGCAACAGCATTGCCACCATTTTCAGCCTGGATATTTACAAAAAACTTCTGCGCCCAAAGGCGAGCGAATTGGAAATCGTGCGGACTGGCCGACTGGCGGTATTGGGCGCCTTCGTCATTGCGTTGTGCATCACGCCGCAGTTGCGGCAATTGGAGCAGGCCTATCAGTTCATTCAGGAGTATTCCAATTACCTGACGCCGGGGGCTTTTGCCCTGTTTTTTCTGGGCATGTTCTGGAAACAGACCACTTCGTCGGCTGCCATCATCGCTGCTGCGCTATCGATTCCGGTTGCGGTGGCATTCAAACTCATTCCGACTACGCCGATGCCGTTTTTGCACCGCACGGGTTGGGCATTTCTAATTCTGGTAGGCATCATGGTGCTGGTATCCTTGCTGGACAAGCGCAGTGCCCACAACCCCAAAGGGCTGGATCTGGATCCCAAAATGTTTCGGGTGACCGGCAGTTTTGCTGTACTTTCCATCCTGATCTGCGGGATTTTAGCTGCGCTATATACCGTATTTTGGTAATTGTGCTTAATTTTACCGTTAAACAAGCAAAAAGATGAATCAAGACTTCGATAACAATGGGCCATTGGGCAGCCTGGATGAGTGGGAAGACGATCTCCTGCTGCGCTACCCGGAACCACATACTCCAGCCAAAACCAAGGAGGAGTTTCGGAATTACGACGATCCCAAAAGAGATACCGTCAGGGAGTTCTACCGCCTGAACCACACTTACCAAACGTATGATTTCGTCCAGCAAAAAAAGGCGGAATACCTCAAGTTTGACAAGAAAGAAATGCCCGTTTGGGCCGCTTTTGATTTCCTCAACACCCTGGTGGACGACTCTGACCCAGACACCGATCTGGATCAATTGCAACACCTCATGCAAACTTCAGAGGCCATCCGTGCCGATGGGCATCCCGACTGGTTTGTACTCACCGGGTTGTTGCACGATATGGGCAAGGTACTCTGTTTGTTTGGCGAGCCGCAATGGGCCGTGGTAGGCGATACCTTCCCGGTTGGTTGCAAACCATCCGACAAAATCGTTTATCCTGAATATTTCGACCTGAACCCAGATAGCCAGGATGAACGCTACAATACCACTTACGGTGTATATGAACCCAACTGTGGCCTGAACAATGTCCACATGTCCTGGGGCCATGATGAGTACTTGTACCACATGGTCAAAGACCACATTCCAGAAGGGGGATTGTACATGATCCGCTACCACTCCTTCTACGCACAGCACCGCGAGCACGCCTATGAGCACCTGATGGATGATCACGATCGCGAGATGTTCAAATACGTCAAGTTGTTCAATCCTTACGACTTGTACTCGAAGGCTCCGGTTCCACCAAATGTCAAGGAATTGAAGCCTTATTACGAGGATTTGATCGCGAAGTATTTGCCAGGGACCTTGAAGTTTTAGATGGGAAGCGGCCGGTCGCTGAGCGTAGTCGAAGCGC
>NZ_JBBAKG010000061.1:16337-18440 GCF_040403615.1 Haliscomenobacter sp.
CTACGCTCAGCGACCGGCCGCTTCCCACAAAACCCAAATCCTACTAGCATATCTCGCGGTCGCTGAGCGTAGCCGAAGCGCCGCTTCCGGTTATTTATTTTTTGCCCTCAAAATGAGACAACACGTCCGATTGTGGCGTTGTGCTGGAAGAGTGGTAATCAATTTTCAAAATCCTGCCTGTTGGATCAAATGCAAGGGTTATTTCTTGGAAAAAATACCCAGAAAGCCCAAAATTGCGCTTAAACACCAATTTATCTGTTCCGGTTGCTTCCGAAAAACCATACCTTGACCATCCCGGCGGAAGGCTTTTTACAAAATCTCCTACCAGTTTAAAGCTGTCTTTTGAAAAAGCTTCCACCTCCAATACTGCAGGTTGTTGAAAAGCAGAATCCTTTACCCATTCCATTTTAGATTGGGTTGGGGATATGAATATTTCGCTCAGGCGCTTGGAATGACGGTCGGATTTGCCGGTGTAGGTACCTGCAATTGCGGGTTTGGGATCGTCTTGATGACACGCAAAAATAAAGCACAAGGCAACAACAATTGTGGCTGAAATGGTTTTCATGCTCAGGGTTTTTGGTACGGAAATGAAATAAGGATCGATGAAAAAAAGTACTCTATTTACTATTTTTTTGACGCATAGAAAAAATGCTGTATTTTTGACTAAATCATTGTTAGTCATGACCGAAAATACCATTTATATGGAAGTGAACGCCCCCAAGATTCACCAGCGCATCATTGGTCAGCTCATGATGCGTTTGGGCATGTTGTATTACCTGGAAAAAGCCATTCCATTCGAGCCATTGCCCGAAACCATGATTGATGAAAGCCAGACAAGTCCAACACCCGATATTCTACTTTTTGACAACGAAAAAAAACTCAACCAGGTCATTATTGAAATCAGCGGCAACACAGGTGCACGGCGCGATTTTGAAAAAATCAAAAGCCTCATGCTCGAGTACAATGTACCCGAAGGCTTTGTGTACAATTACGACACCCAGCAATGGCGCAAATACCTTCTGGAAAAAGGGGAAGATACCCAGCTGCCTTCATTTTGTAAATCCATTGGTCGCGATTTGAATACATTGATTTAGTGTTTTGTTAGGCTATGCCGAACCGTCTCACAGACATCCCCCTCTACTTACTCAATACCGGCACCTTACTCACCTTCACCTCAAACTTCCGTGCCACGGGCACATCTTTTTCCTCGGTATACTCTTCTTGGCGATACGTTTTGACCAGTGCAACGGCGATCACCCGTACCCGGGCATCGATGGCGTCGATGTAGTTGTCGTTGCCCATTTCGAAGGTCATGGTGCCTTGGGTGTAGGTATTGTGGCGAGCGTATGCGGAAGGGCCATCGCCAGAATCCAGCACTTTATTGTCTTTGGAAAGGACGCGGTACTTGATGTTGTCCCCACCACGCGGTGCGGTAAAGAAACTCACGCCGTCAAGGGCCAAGGAGGCGAGGGCGCCGTAGGGGCCGGCGAGGTAGCCCAGTTTGCCCACGGTGCTGACGGCAGATTTACCCAATCCGGCCAGTCGATTGGCTTCGCTGTATTGTTTTTCGGCCTGCTCTCCCGTGCCCACCCAGAAAGCCCAGGCGATGACCTCATACGAGCGGTCTGATTCGTACTTGTTGGTGGGGAGGGTGATCGGTACTTTGGTGGATGTGGAGCCCGACCAGCTCGCTTTGGCGGCGATGCGCTCGGTTTTATCGGCCAGACTGGAGATGGCGGTATCGGTGCGTACCAGTACCCGGCGGGTTTGTTTCACCATTTGTTTTTCAAAACGGGTAGCATCGTTTTGATACACGGTGTCAAAGCGTTCTACCCACTTTACAGCGGTTACAAAAGCTTTGGTTTTGTCGGAAGCGGGTACGCGTTGAATGCGCACTTTGATGGTGCGGTCTTTCTTGGTATCGCTGCGAAACCGGAAGCGGTATACCGCAGCCTTGGTGACTTCAATGGTCTTTTCTTTGATGGCCGCCGTATTCAGTTCCCTGAATTTGACGTTGCTGGGAAATTCTGTAATTTCGACTTCGGCCAATACTGCGCCTACACTTTCGGTAAAGCTGAAGAGAATTCTATCGCCTGCGGCAAA
>NZ_JBBAKG010000061.1:18540-20065 GCF_040403615.1 Haliscomenobacter sp.
TCGGTCAAGGCCAATTCCTTGAGGTAGACCGGACGGCGGTCTTTGAGGTAGTACCAGGACTCCAGTTTGGGCGCCTTGCAGTAGATCAACTGCGGTGCTTCGGCATTGGAGTACACCATCACCTCGGTCCTTTCCTTGTTGCCATTAAACACGTAGTTGGGGCCAGCGGCATTCATGCTGTCTTTTTCGGCGTCAATGCGCTTGACCAATTTATTGATTTCGGCAGTTGATTCCGGCCCTGTAATCGGAGGTGCGTCTACTTTGAGTAGGTCATTGGGACCAATTCCTTTGGAATCGGCATCGTTTTTAGCGTCATTCTTGCAGGCAAAAACGCCCAACACCAACAATACACACAGGATTAAAATGCTTTGGTTTTTCACTTTGTAAAAATTTAAAACGAAGAAATGTAGCCCAGTATGTGCTGGGAATTATACTAACAAACGCAGTACAGTTGCATTTATTTTTCCATACCACCGGATTGCCCTGGGGCGGTAGCTGAATACAGAATCAGTGCCGAATAGGCCGGAACCAGCACGCCCGTATTGCGCAAAACGGGTGGATTTTTGGTATCGATCAATTCACCATTGCCAACCACTTTCCATTCCGAGCGCGGCAAAGTGGCCACCTGTACCTTGTCGGAACCATTGTAGATCACGGCAATGGTGTGCCAGGGATCGCCATTGGCATGGTTGGACAAGAGGAAACCCGTAAAGTTGTCTTCATTGGTAGGAATGAAACTCAGGTGCTCCCGAATCATCGCCGCCGAGGTCATGCGGAAGGCGGGGTGCGCTTTACGCAATGAAATCAGCGCTTTGACATAGTCGTATATGGTTTGGTACTGAAACTTGCGGTTCCAATCCAGTTGGTTCACCTCGTCGGGTTTGTTGTAAGAGTTTTCTTCGCCATTTTTGGTCACCACCATTTCCGTACCCGCCTGAAGGAATGGAACACCTTGAGCAGTAAGCACCATGCTCACCGCCAGTCGGTACATCTTGATGCGCTCTTCATCCAGCAACATGGGATTGTTGATGGCCAGGCGATCCCAGAGGGTATGGTTGTCGTGACAGGAAGCGTAAGTGATGGTTTGATCCGGGCCATTGGCCCAGGGCGCCTTGGAGTAATTGACCTTGGTGTAATCCACCTCAGGGTGCCAGGTAGAGGCTACTACGCCAAACTTGATGCTTTCTTTGAAGCCGCCGTTGTTGCTCACAAATCCTTTTTCGGTATGGTTGAATACCGATCCACGAATGCCGTCCCGGAAATCATCGCTAAACGCAGCGACTTTGTCCAGTTTCAGCACATTGGCTTTGATGGCCTTTTGATTGTCAGGCAAGGGCGATCCGCCTGCTGTCCAGCCTTCGCCGTATAAAAAGATGGTCGGATCAATTTCATGCACCGCTTTGCTGATCTGGTTCATGGTTTCGATGTCGTGGATGCCCATCAAATCGAAACGGAAACCATCCACGTGGTATTCTTTGACCCAATGCAGTACCGATTCGATGATGAATTTGCGCACCATCGGGCG
>NZ_JBBAKG010000061.1:20165-22758 GCF_040403615.1 Haliscomenobacter sp.
GAAGAGTGTGTAGACAGGTCGCGCAGGTGCAGCTCGTACAGAATGATGTCGTTGGGGTTTTTCAAGGTAGGTCGGGCGTCAAAATCCCAGCCCACGGGGTTGGTGGTTTTGAGGTCAATCACCTGCGCTCTTTTGCCATTGGTGCCTACGGCATAGGCATAAGGATCGGGCACTTCTGCGAGCCATTTGCCTTCTATTTGTGCCTGAAAAGTATAGTAGCGGCCTTGCAAATCTCCTTTGAGCACCGCTTGCCAGGTACCTTGCAGGCCTTTTTTCATTTTGACCGTCTTGGTAGCTTTTCCGCCCAGGCTTTTGTCGTAAAAGCGGAGGAGAATCTGGGTGGCGGGTGGCGACCAGATTTTGAAAGTAGAAGCTTTGGGCGTGTACGTTAACCCCAGGTCTTTGCCTTCGTACACGGGGTATTCATTGAAGTTGTTGCCAGCTTGATCCATTGCAGCGATGGATAGAAGACCCAATAGCATCAGGCCAAATTTTGCTAATCTATTCCTCATAAACATGCGGATTTTTTCGAGGTAAAACTAGCAAAATTTGGACAGGATAATTGAATTAATCTTGTAGCAGCGGGTAGCTATCCCTGTACTATCACCCCAGCCCCTTTGACATCGTTAGGCGGAAGTGTTTTCATACCTACACCAGTCCCATTTACCTTCTAAAAACTCCTTTCCCAAGGCAGCGGCGGAATTTGTTCTTGCCACTTGAAAAAATGACTGAATCGCCCTAACTTTGCCAATAAATGTTCCAAATGATAACATATCAGGTACAATTACCCGAATCCAACCAAGAGGCCTTTTTAAACATCATTCAATCGCTTCAAAGTTTAGGGGTTATCTCCTCGTTTTTGGTTTCTGAATCCTTCGTTCAACCCGGTAGCCCCATCCCTATTGATAACCTTTTAGAGATCTTAAAATCTGCTGAAAAACAAGCTGAAGATGGAGCTTTGGTTCCTGCTCATCAGGTGTTAGAATTCATGAAATCATGGCGAGAAAGAAAGTAGACTAGAAGGCCAACGCACTAATAATGGTCTCGGATATTCTTAACTTTAGAGGAGATTATTGAACGATGACAAACCCATAGACTACAATTCTGCTGGGAACTCCGGTTTGCCAAATATCTCCGCCAGAGCTATGGTGAAAGCTGGAAAAATAATGGATGGAACCACTTCGTCATTGACAAATAAAGTAGGTAAACTGTAAACGTCGTTTTCTTCCAGTGAATATCGAAGCAGGGTTTCGTGGGTGATATCGATGATCCAATATTCGCGAACTCCAGATTCAGCATATAGGTCTTTTTTTAGGCGCATTTCACGAGATGAATTTCCTGGAGAAAGGATTTCCACCACCAAATCTGGAGCGCCCAAACAGCCACGGTCATCCAGTTTTTCCAAATCACAAATCACACAAAGATCAGGTTGCACTACGGTAAAAATCTCTTTGTTAGCTCTGCTGGATTTTTTTTGATCATACAATCGAACATCGAAAGGAGCAGCATAGGCTTCGCAACGTTGATTTTTGAAATGATTGCCAAATTCTACGGTTAGTCTCCAGGAGATTTTTTGATGCATTCGACTTGGAGCAGGCATGAGCAGAATTTTCCCCTTGATCAATTCCAGGGTCTGTTCAAATTTCCAAGTCAAATAGTCGGCATAAGAATAAACACCATCAGGATCAAGTTGAGAAAAACTGGTTATCTCGGCCATGAGCGATCATTTGTCAACAAAATTAAGCCTTTTTGCCATAAAGAACAAGTTACCTACCCCGGCACTACCAGCCCAGAACCTTTGACAGCGGTAGGCGTTGGTGAACCCCCAAAAGGCTCCAGTGAAATAGCAAAAGCATCCGGTTTTTGACCCAACTTATACGAAACGAGCCCTTTGCGTGCCGCCTGCCAATTGACTACCCCAAGGCTCACTGGTTGGCCTTTGACGATGGCCCACAATTGGTATTGATTTTGGCCAGGATCTTTCAAATTCAGCAAATCGAAGTGGGCTACGCGTTGGCCTTTGTTCCAATAAACCGCAGCAATAGGTTCTGTGCCTCCTTTTACGGTCACTCTCTGGATGCCATCTTGCCGGAGGAGGTTAAATTGTTGCAACAAAAACTGCTCGTTGGTGGCACAAGCTTGTTCTTTGGAACGCAGGGCCAAAAGTTCTTTTTGAAGTTGATCTGCGTATTGATCTGCATTCTTTTTGGATATCCATATCCATACAAATAGAACCAAACCGACCACAGTAGCCGCAATTGGCCACAGTTGGAATTTACCCTGTTTGGGCAAGGATGGTACTGGTTGCTCTGCCAAAGCAGGGTTAGATACAGCAACACGGGCAGTTTCTGCCAGGATGTTCGACAAAATATAGTCGGGTGGAGTCAAGCCCTCTGAGGCATGGTAAGACCCCATTGCTTCTTCCACCTCCGCGATTTCATGTTGAATTTCTGGATATTGGGTCGCCAGTTTTTCGACTGCCTCCCTTTCTGCGTCATTCAATTGATCCAAAACATACATTTCTATGACGCCGCTATCCAAATATTCCTGAATATTAAATTGTTCCACTAGTTAGAGGATTAATGGTTATTGA
>NZ_JBBAKG010000061.1:22858-34718 GCF_040403615.1 Haliscomenobacter sp.
ATAGAGAATAGGAATTACGGCACGGTCACAATCCTTGACCATTTGCATGAGCTGGTGTTCTGGTAAAGTGTTTTTTGATTCCATACACTGTTTTGTCAGATGCTTCAACAAGGCTAGACTGGGTACTTGTTCAGCGTGCAGGTCATTATTTATTCAGCAGTACAAAAAATAATTTTGCCCTAATTGCTGATTTGCCAATGCAAGTTTAAGATAAACCCTTTAGATTAGCCAATATGCCTGCATTTTTTTATCTTTGCTCTCCATTTAACTTGCTAAAAGCAGTGTGCTAACCGACTTTATTGCTTATTTTTTCCAAATACAACCAGAAATAAGATGTTGAAAAGATTGCTGCGACAACTTCCGGGTAAAATTATGCTGCTGTACGGCATCTGTTTCTTCATTTGGGGCTGTAGCAGTTCAAAGCCAGTGGAAACGAGCTCCAATGACCGACCCAAAAACGTAATTTTAATGATCGGCGATGGAATGGGCTTATCACAGATCAGCGCGGCCATGTTCAGCAACAACAACCGGCTCAACCTGGAGCAAATGCCCGTGCTGGGTTTTCACAAATCCTATTCCTACGACGATCTGGTCACGGATTCAGCAGCAGGAGCCACCGCTTTTGCCTGTGGCATCAAAACTTTCAACGGGGCAATCGGGGTGGACAAGGATACCCTTCCCCTGAAAACCATCCTGGAAGAAGCCGAAGAAAATGGCATGGCCACTGGTTTGATTGCCACTTCTACAATCGTACATGCTACCCCGGCAGCATTTATTGCCCACGTGGTTTCAAGGGAACAGTATGAGGAAATCGCCGTAGACATGCTCAAAACGCCCATTGACTTATTGATCGGGGGTGGCAAAAAATACTTCGACCGTCGCGAGAATGACAACCGCAACCTCTACACGGAATTTCAACAAAAGGGGTACAAAGTGAGCGATTATTCCCAGGAGGAAATGACCGAAATGCAATGGGATCCCAGCAGCAATTTCTTGTACCTCACTGCCGATAAGCACCCACTCAACGTGGCAGCTGGCCGTGATTATTTGCCCTATGCCACCAAAAAAGGGTTAGAATTTTTGGAAAAACGCAGCAAAGACAAAGGCTTTTTCATCATGATTGAAGGCTCTCAAATCGACTGGGCCTGCCATGCCAACGATGGCAAACTGGCCATCAAGGAAGCCCTGGATTTTGACCGGGCAATCGGTGAAGCACTCAATTTTGCCCGCGAGCGCGGCAATACCCTCGTCATCGTTACCGCAGATCACGAATGTGGTGGCATGGCCCTCAACCCTGGTTCCAAAATGAACAAGATCGAAACGGCTTTTACCACCATCAACCACACCGCCACCATCATCCCTGTTTTTGCCTACGGTCCAATGTCCAAGCAGTTTTCAGGCATTTTTGAAAACACCAGCATCAACACGAAAATGCGCAATGCACTTGGTTTTCCTGAACACAAGCCTCAAACCACCAACGGAAGTACCAATGACCGCAAGTGAAGTTGGCACAACTTCGGATTTGGACAAAAAAAATCTTGTGGATTTTTTTGCCTCGTAAACTGAACAAATCAAAAACTGTTTTATTATAATAGGCTAAAAAAACAACTATCTCTGCTTGCGCGCCATCTTACCGGGCATCAACAAGCAAATGGTTCAAAATATAGTCTTATGAATGTTGAGATTTTGGAAAACCTACAATTAATCAAGGAAAGCGCACGAGATTTTGCGGAATCCTACATTCGGCCTCATGTAATGGAATGGGATGAGGTGTCCCATTTTCCGACAGAACTGTTCCATCGGATGGGACACTATGGCTTCATGGGCGTTTTGGTACCTGAGCATTATGGTGGCGCCGGGCTGGGCTACCAGGAATACATTACCGTAATTGAAGAAATTTCCCAGGTGTGTGGTTCAATCGGCTTGTCGGTAGCAGCTCACAACTCACTGTGCACCAACCACATTCTTTCATTTGCCAACGAGGAACAAAAGCACCACTATTTGCCCAAACTGGCTTCTGGCGAATGGATTGGCGCATGGGGGCTTACCGAACCCAATACCGGCAGTGATGCTGGCCGCATGAAATGTGTTGCGGAGCGCGATGGCGATTACTACGTCATCAATGGCAGCAAAAACTTCATCACTCACGGGGCTTCTGGCGACGTCGCCGTATTGATTGTCCGTACTGGCGAATTGCTCGATAGTCACGGCATGTCCGCGTTCATCATCGAACAAGGTACTCCAGGCTTTCATGCAGGAAAGAAGGAAAACAAACTGGGCATGCGCGCGTCCGAAACGGCAGAAATGATTTTTGACAGTTGCCGGGTGCACAAAAGCCAAATGATCGGCGAAGAAGGGGAAGGATTCATCCAGTCGATGAAAATTCTGGATGGAGGCCGCATCTCTATCGCTGCTTTATCCTTGGGTATCGCCAAAGGCGCTTATCTCGCTTCGGTTAAATATTCCAAAGAACGCCAACAGTTTGGTCAGGCCATCTCCAATTTCCAGGCGATCAGCTTCAAACTGGCCGATATGGCCACCAAAATTGAAGCTTCAGAGTTGTTGGTGCGCAAAGCTGGAGCACTCAAAGATGAAGGTCAAAATGTGACCAAACTCTCAGCTATGGCCAAATATTTTGCCTCGGAGGCTGCCGTAGAAATCTCTACCGACGCCATCCAGATTCATGGGGGCTATGGCTACATCAAGGATTTTCCAGTGGAAAAATTCTACCGCGATGCCAAGTTGTGCACCATCGGAGAAGGAACGAGCGAAATCCAGAAACTGGTGATTTCGAGAGAGATCTTGAAGGGGAGATAAATAGCATAACTAACATTACGCACTTTAACCGCAGAGTATCCGTTGCTCTGCGGTTAAATATAGGGTTAATTTTCACTCCTTCTGGGTGTGAAAAATCAAAAACAACAAAAAAATTCCCGTCAAAAAGTAAGCCGTATCCTGGGCATTCCAGGTTTCAGATTGCCACATCAAAAACCACTCTCCGGCAATAGCCCCAAAAACAAAAAACCAGAGTAAGATGCCAAGGGACAAACCAATGGTTGTTTTGGATTTGGCCAGTTGGAATTCACCATTCTCCGCTTTGACTTTCGTGGCCATTTGGTAGGCCCCCCACAAACAAAAAGTAGCGATCGTACCTTCCAGCAAAATGATGCCGATGTAAAAAAAATGATGCAGGGTATTGCTGTTGATGCTGCGCCACTTGTTGGCTTGAAAGGCAAAAGTGTCGCCCATGCCCGTGACTTTCTCCACAAATTCAAAATTGGAGCCGTAGTCAGTCACGTTGTTGAAAAAAATCAACCCGAGAAAGAGACCAACAATAGCGCTGAAGCAGATCTTGACGAAGCGAATGGTCATATTTTTTGTTTTTAGGAGATGACTCACATTAAGCAGTGCTGTGCATAGCGCTTATCAATGTAAGTAAAGAGGGGCATCACTGCATAAGTAGTGGGGCAAAAATAAGTGATCATTTTTCCTGAGCCAGAGGATTAGATAAGACACTTGAAATGAAACGTTTACTTATCTAATTCTCTGGCAAAATGATCACTTATTTTTTTATCGCCCCTAAGGTGATTTACTTTATTTTTAAACCGTATCTTGAATTGTTTGGGCTTCCTGTTTTTTAAAATTATCGAGGATTTTTCCAGTTATAGTCCGGAAAGCATCCACTTCTTTGGGTTTGAGGCCAGACAAAAGTTTGGCCTCAAATTCATCCATGGCAGCATTGCAAACTTGCAGTGCTGCTTTGCCATTTTCGGTCAAACTGATGCGCAGGATTCGCTTGTGCTTGGGATCGGTTTTTCTTTCCAGCAAGGTTTTTCGCTCCAGGGAGGACACCACTTCGTTCATCGATTGGGGAGTCATTAAAAACCGACGGGACAACTGGGCTGAAGACAAGTCGGTCTCATTGTCTCCCACAAAATTCAACACGATATATTGGCTGGGGGTAATGTCGTAAGCACCCAAAATTTTGATCATTTGGGACGTAACCTCTGTTTCCAATCGTTTGATCAAGTAGATCGTTCTTGCGGGCATACTTTTGTTTGTGCTACAAAAATAGAAAAAACGCTAGTGGTGATGCAAGGTATAGAAAGCATTTTTAATTTTGTCGAGCTATAAGGTTTCCTTATTAGTGCTGAAACCTTTTCAATCGCAAGAACAATGGCCGATCAAACCTTCTCGCGCCGCAACCTCGACTTCCTATTATTTGAGGTATTGCAGGTAGCAGAGCTGATTCAATACGAATATTTCAAGGCCAATGATTTGCTGAAGCTATTTACTCCAGTTGTCAAAACCTTTGGCGCTAAAATGGGTTTCATTGCGATCAATCAGGCCATGCGGAAATTCCAGGAAGTAACGAGTCCACATTTCACGATAGCTGCGCAAGGCAACCTTGACGGAGCAACAAAGTCTCTAATTTAACCATCGATGAAGATAATCATAGCTGGAGCAGGGATTGGCGGGTTGACCGCTGCCCTTTGTCTTCACGAAGCCGGACATGAAGTAGAAATTTTTGAGTCCGTGAAAGAAATCAAGCCACTGGGTGTGGGCATCAACCTCCTCCCCCACTCCATGCGCATCCTGACGAATCTCGGCCTGGATGATAAAATTGCCGAAAGTGCCATTGCAACCAGTGATCTGGTTTATGCCAACAAATTTGGTCAAGTATTCTGGAAAGAACCCCGTGGGCGTTTTGCGGGCTACAAATGGCCACAATTTTCAATACACTGGGGCACCCTACAAATGATTCTGATGGAAGAAGTCATGCACAACATTGGCTTCGACAGCATCAAAACCCAACACCACCTTCAGTCTTTTACCGAAGACGTCGGTGGTGTGACCGCCACTTTCATCAATCGGGAAACTGGAGAGGTGCAAGCCCGTGTAAAAGCAGACATTCTGATCGGTGCAGATGGAATCAACTCGGTAGTTCGACAACTGTTGTACCCAAAAGAAGGAGGCGTAAAGTATTCTGGGAATGTATTGTACCGAGGCACCACGCTGATGAAACCATTTTTGGATGGTACTTCAATGGTGATGATCGGAAGTCTGCGCCAAAAAATGGTGGTGTACCCCATCCAGAATCAATTGACCAAAGATGGCTATCAGTTGGTCCATTGGGTGGGCAATCTTAAAGAAACCGATCAGGAACAGTTGACCACTCAGGACTGGAACCGCCAGGCCGACAAAAAACGCTTGCTGGAGCTTTACAAGTCCTGGAATTTTGATTGGCTGGATGTACCGGCCATGATTGCTGGCGCCGAAAGCATTTACGAATTCCCCATGTCGGATCGAGATCCCCTACCTCGCTGGTCTTATGGCCGGGTAACCCTGCTCGGTGACGCAGCTCACCCCATGTACCCCATTGGTTCCAACGGTGCGTCTGAAGCCATTCTTGACGCCGATGCCCTGGCCTGGGCCTTTATTGAAGAACACGATTGGCAAGCTGCCTTGATGCGCTACGATGCCGAGCGGGTACCTGCCACGGCAAAAGTAGTCTTGCAAAATCGCCAAAAAGGGCCAGACTTCATCATGGATTTGATGGAAGAGCGCTTTCCCCAAGGCTTTACACCTGAAGAGATTCCTCATGCCGAACTGGAAGGCATTATGGAAAATTACAAACGAGTTGCAGGTTTTGACATCAAAACCTTGAACGAAAAAATATAGTAGTACTGAACCGCAATTATTTATTTTTTGAGTACCTCCGCATAACTGACCAGCCTGATCCCCTTCCGCACAATGGCTTCCTTGACTTTTTCGCTGGTGAGTATGGTGGTTACATCCTGGCGGCCCTGGGCTACATCTTCGTAGCCGATGTGCGAAATGGCGCGCAATTCTGCATTGTCGAGGCCGGGATGCTCCACGTAGACGTAGGTTTTTCCAATTTCCAGTTTATCCAGCATGGCAATGAATCCATTGATTCTTTCCTCGGTGGTTTTGTTCTTGAAATCAAAACCGGTGTAATTGATTTGAAATTCTGTGGCGGATTCCACATCCACCATCGGCAGTTTGTATTCGGCGGCAATTTTACGCGCCAGTGCTTTTACTTCGGGGGCAAAAGCGAGGCTGTTCATGTGGCCAGAAACGTGGCTCAGGCGAGGAATGTATTTCAGGGCCATTTCCAATTGTGCCCGCATTTCTTTTTCGACGTCTTCAATTTTCCAGGCATTGTCCATCACCGCCTGCTTGGGATAATAGGCATTTGGGTAAAGCATTTGGTAAAAATACCCATCTGGATTGCGCAAGCTGGGGCAATCGGTCAATGGCCGCCACTTGACATTGTCCCACTCACTGGTGATGGCAAAATGGAGTCCCACGTCTATGCCTTTGTTTTGCTCCAGCATTTTGACTGCTTCAGGAAACCAGGGTGAAGGAACGATGACTTCTATCGAGGTTTCAATGCCTTCCTGATAGGACTTGATCAGGGCCTCGTTGCCAGAATGGGCAAAGCCCATGTCGTCGCCCCGAATGATCAAACGTGGAGCATTGCCGAGCTTGGGCGCAATCACCCCTTTGCTCGGGGTGCGTTTGGAGTAGCGATTGAAGATGTTGATGAAGTCTAGGGAAACGTAATCGCCGTCAAATTTGCACAAGATGGTCTCGGTGTGTGGGCTCTCGATGTACCGCAGGGTCAACTCCAAGGTGGTTTGGTCTTTCCAGGAGTAGCTGCCCGCTACTTTGTACGGGCCAATCCCTACCCGGTTCGACTGTGCTCCAGCAACCAGGTAAGGGCCTAATTTGCTCGTTGTACTCATCTCCCATTTGCCATTGCCAAAACGAATTTGGTGAGCAATCGAATCCGTATTCAAGGTCAAGAGACAGACCTCGTCCTTGAAGGCAACATTAACGCTTTTGAAACTTTTGTCTTTGGTGTAGATCCCAAAGGTCTTGTCTGCAAGGCTGGCTTGCAGCACCGAAGCAGAATTTTTGGGCGGCAGCGGTAGCGCCAAACTGGCGATTTTGGCTTTCAGTTCCGCCTGTAATTTGGGATTGGCGGGCAGTTTTTGGGGCTGAAAAGCGGGCAACAGGTGTTTCCAAATCAGGTTGAACTCCCCCTGCATATCGGGAGCTTCGGCAGTGGTGATGATGACAGCATCTTGCTCAGGCAGCACGATGATGAATTGACCATTGGCTCCATCGCCCCGGTAAGAATTGTTTCTACTCCGCCACATCTGATAGCAATACCCTTGTAACCAGTCACTTGAATCTTTTTTTGCCCGGGGCGCATTGGGGTCTTGCATGATTTTCATAGAAGTGGCTTCATCTACCCAAGTTGTTGGCAAAATTTGTTTGCCCTGCCACAAGCCTTTTTGCAAAAACAATT
Source organism: Haliscomenobacter sp. (assembly GCF_040403615.1). NCBI lineage: Bacteria > Pseudomonadati > Bacteroidota > Saprospiria > Saprospirales > Haliscomenobacteraceae > Haliscomenobacter > Haliscomenobacter sp. Next base: position 30,198 of record NZ_JBBAKG010000061.1, read on the forward strand.
GGCCAAATTTGGCCATGTCTTCAGTTTTGAGCCGCAATCCCCAGCCCCCTACATTGATGCCCTGAGGGTTGACTTCCCAGTCGATGCCCTGGATGCCCAGTGGGTCAAACAAACGAGGCTTGAGGTAATCGACGATTTTTTGACCCGTTACTTTCTGCACAATGGCCGATAACATAAAGGTAGCCACCGAGTTGTACACAAATTTGGTACCCGGTTGATGTGGGATGGGAATTTGCAAAAACGCTTCAACCCAGTTGGATTCGCTTACTACCACTCCAGTCGGATCGGTATTGTGCCCCACACTCATGCTCAAGAGGTCTTTGATGCGCAATTCTGCCAGGCCTTTGCTGATGTTTACGGGCAAATCATCTGGAAAAAAGGCAGTGACCTTGTCCTCAACGCTCAATTTCTTTTCGACTACCGCAAAACCCACTGCGGTGGCGGTAAAACTTTTGCTGACCGAATACATGGTGTGCTTCAAGTCATTGCGGTAGGGATTCCACCAGCCTTCAGCGATGACCTTGCCGTGCCGCAACACCATAATGCTGTGAAACTCGTGCTTGCCGTTGGAAGCAGCTTCCAAAAAGTTGAGAATCCCTTGTGAAGAAACACCTTCCGCTTCGGGGGTACTGCGGGGAAGGGTGATTGATTTTTGGGCAAGCAAGCTGATGCTCAGAAAGAGGAGAAGGACGGTTGCTCTCATGGTGAAAGGATGTATTGCGATTAGATGCTAAACAAATGTAGCAAGAATAAGCCTTTAAGCGTACCTTTGCGGCTAAATTATCAGCACGGGTATGAATTTTAGCGACTTAAATCTGAATAAACCACTCTTGAACGCTCTTCAGGATCTTGGACTTACTACTCCAACCCCCATCCAGGAAAAGGTTTTTTCGGTGGTTATGTCGGGAAAGAATGTATGTGGAATTGCCCAAACGGGTACAGGAAAAACTTATGCTTATTTGTTGCCCTGTTTGCGGCAGTACGAGTTCAATAAGAAAAAAACGCCCCAATTGTTGATCATCGTACCCACCCGTGAATTGGTAATGCAAGTCGTAGAATCGGTCGAAAAACTGAGTACTTACCTGAGTCTAACTGTGGTCGGGGTCTTTGGCGGAGTCAACCTCAAGCCCCAGGCAGCACAGGTGATGGAAGGGGCAGATGTATTGGTGGGTACTCCCGGACGCTTGATGGATTTGATATCGACCGGCTCATTAAAGACCAAGGGCATCAAGAAATTGGTGATTGACGAATTTGATGAAATGCTGAATCTGGGTTTTCGTGCCCAACTCAAAGTGATCTTTGAATCTATCCCAGAGCGGCGGCAAAACCTCCTGTTTTCAGCAACTTTGAATGAAGATGTTGAAGTATTGATGGATGAATATTTTTACGACCTCGTTCGAATTGAAGCAACGCCAGTTGGTACGCCCTTGGCCAACATCGAACAGAGCTACTACTCCGTTCCCAATTTTTACACCAAACTGAATTTGCTCAAAATGTTGCTGGAAAACCATCCAGAGATGAGCAAAGTCCTGGTTTTTGCGTCCACCAAACACCTGGCAGATCTGATTTTTAATGAATTAGAAAAAAGCATGGGGCGAAAAATCCAGGTCATCCACTCCAACAAATCCCAACCTTTCCGTTTTGCAGCGGTCAACGCCTTTCAAAAAGGGGAAAGCCGGGTTTTGATCGCGACGGACATCATTGCCCGTGGATTGGACGTAGCCGAGGTCACCCACGTGCTCAATTTTGACATGCCCAGTACCGCTGAAGGCTACATTCACCGCATTGGCCGTACCGGACGGGTGGATAAAAAAGGCATCTCTATTTCATTCGTGTCTGAAAAAGAAAAGGAGAACCTGGCCTTCATCGAAAAGCTGATGAACTTTGAAGTGCCACAGGTAGAAACTCCGGTAGAATTAGAGATTGAGGAACGCTTATTGCCTGAAGAGGTACCAAGAGACCACATGAAAATCATTTCGGTCAAAACCACCATCGGCAAAAACATTGGCGCTTCTTTTCATGAGAAATCAGAAAAGAACAAAAAGGTCAATGTAAAAAGAGACCATGTGGCGGAAATGAAGAAGAAGTACGGAAAGTCGTATGAAAACCGGAAACGGAACTAAGTAGTGGGGCAAAAATAAGTGTTCATTTTTCTTGAGCCAGAGGATTAGACAAGACACTTGAAATGAACCGTTTACTGATCTAATCCTCTGGCAAAATGAACACTTATTTTTTTATTGCCCCTAAGACACCGATGAAATAGAATAGACTTGTTGAAAAGAAAATGGGCGACCTTGATGATCGCCCATTTTTTTATCGCCCCTTAGGAATAACTTACACTTTCCTCCTGTGGCAAGAACTCGACATTGATGATCTCGTTCTTTTGCAGAAACAACAGGATTCCACGTACCGTCTCTTTTAAAGTAGGATCTTGCCAACCGTTGGCAGAGGCATTACGGGCAGCCTGGAAGTTGCTGCTGTCGTAAAGCTTGAATTCCATCGCTGAAATGTTTTCAACCGATCTGACCAAAAAGTCGAGCAGCGGAAAAAGCAGGTCTTCCTTGGTACAACGCTCGATGATCACGGGTACAAAATCTTTCAACTTGTAGATTTCAAACTTCGTCCCGGTCAGTTCCGTGATGATGTCGGTGATATCGCGCATGTTGGAATACACATCGCGGGTGACGTGAAAAGTTTTGTTGATGGTATCCGGCATATTGGAAGCGGCCACAATGTTGGAAGCAGCTCGGTCTGCTGGTGAAAAACTGACCTGATTCTGTGCATCTACGCCAATGCCATAATTGATCATAAAGGCAATCAGGCGGATGGAGATGTCAAAATTATGGCCACCACCGTTGATCGAAGGCGTAATCAACGCAGGGCGGAAAATCCGACCTTTGAGTCCACGGCTCATCGCATCCTTGACAATTTGCTCAGACACCCACTTGGTTTGACTGTAACCAAAATCGAGCAGGTTGATGTTGTCGTTAGAATCGGTTTCATACAATACATCTTTTACCGCCCATCCAAAGATAAAGGTGGTGGAGATGTGGTTGAAAACCTTGGGCTGGCCGTCAAAAGCAAGCTTCAGAATCTCGTTGGTACCCACTACGTTGACATTGCGCATCCGGTCGTAGTTGAACAGGTAGTTGACGGTAGCGCCGTTGTGGTAAATTTCCTGGACTTTGGTGGCAAGAAAATCCCATTTTTCCCGACTTAGTCCAAGTTGCATTTGTCCCAAATCACCACATACCGGAATAACCCGTTCTTTGAACAGTGCCTCCAATTCATCGGTCATTGGCTCTACAGATTCCATTGCAGCCAACAAGCGATCCATCCCTTGCTCCTCACTGGAAGCACGAATCAGTACATACACCGTTTGCTCGGTTTGCTCCAGAATGCTTTTCAAAATAAACGGCCCAAAGAAGCCCGTTCCACCAGTAAGCAGTACGTGGGTCGCATGGTGTTGAGCTGGATATACGGGTGCTGGCGGATCAAAAGTCAGGTGCACATCGCTGAGCATGATTTTTTGCTCCAGTACGGTGTGCTCTTTTTGCAGCCTGTCGATCATTTTTTTCAAACGCAAAATGGCGATGGCCGAAGCGGATTCAAATTGCCCAACGAGGTCGAACAATTCCGAAATGGAAATTTCCTGGATCAAACGCAAGTCAATCTGCTTGGACAGCGCGTCGGCACCTTTCTCCTTGAGCAAATCCTTGATGTCGCTCATCAGTACAGCCAGGTCAATCGATTCAAGGCCAGCCTTACCCAGGGTATAGGTTTCGTCACCTTTGAAACCGTATTTTTGTTTGAGGTCATCCAATGGTGAAACGGGGCCGGAACATTCTTCGTGCAAATGCTCCACCGCGGCTGCGCCAGAAAACTGCTGGAGTACGTTAAATTGGCCTGCCTCCCAGAGTTCTTTGGCTTTGTGGCGCATGATCTTACCCGAACTGGTTTTGGGTATTTCTCTGGCGGAAACAAAGGCTATGGTGTGCGTTTGCACGTTCAAGCCTTTGCGAATGGCATTGATAATGGGCAGCGGATCTGGAAGTGACTTAGGATTTTTGACCCCAACTATCACCACAAGTTTTTCTTCTCCTTCAAATATGTCGAAGGCAGCTGAAAATCCATGGCGCACATGGGGCGTAGCGGTTTGTTCAACAATTTTTTCAATATCCTGTGGGTAATAATTGAGTCCCCGAATGATGATCATGTCTTTGGCCCGGCCACAGATGTAGAGTTCATCATGATGCATGAATCCCATGTCTCCAGTGCGGAGGTAATTGTTGGCATTTTGGTTTTCGCCAACGATAGACGCCTGGAAAAGTTTTTTGGTCATGTCTGGTTTGTCCCAATACCCCAGGCATTTGCTTTTTCCAGCAATCCAGACCTCTCCAATTTGCCCTTCCTTGAGGGCGTGGCGGGTATGAGGATCTACAATCCGCACGCTGATGTCGCCCAATGGTGCACCACAGTTCATGATGTTGGTACCGGAATCTGGTTCCGACAATACTGGCA
>NZ_JBBAKG010000061.1:34818-36858 GCF_040403615.1 Haliscomenobacter sp.
TTGACGTCGCGGAAGTCTTCGGTATTGATCCAGCTGAGTTTGGAGATGTAACTTGTACTGAAAAGCGACTCCGCAATATTGGTACGCGACAAATTGAGCTTGACCGACCAGTAGTAATCCCGACTGGTAAGAATGGCCTTGGCTTGACAATCTTTGGCAATATAGGTCATCTTATTGAGCGAAGACTCGAATCCATGAGAAGTAGGCGGATAGGCAGGCACCGGAATCAGCCCCAAACGGGCACAAGCAAAGAAAGCACAAATCATTTCTAATCCTGGAGGATATGCCAAAAGGATGCGGCTACCCGGTGCAAAACCATGCTCGTTGTGGAGATTACTTGCTATAGCGTTGGTACGATGGATGAATTCACGGTAAGTGTACTTCTCGGTTTGGTTGCCAGAAATATCAAGAAATGAAAAGAGTAGTTTGTCTGGCTGCTGATCCACCCAGAAGTCAAGTCTTTTAAAAATAGAATTCATAAGCAAAGGAGTGTTTGTTAATAGTCAATTGGTTAGCTGCTTATCACCCACTCACTAATGAGCTGGCGCATTGCCGTCAAGAATCAAATTTTGGTGGTTGTTGTTAATAGGAGCTGGTGGTTTTCCAAGCCATCTGAGGAGTTTGATGTGATGGGCTATAGCTTGGTACATATAGCGGTTTTCACGGTAGTCAATCCCAAATTCAGCGGATGTTTCCCGCACGATTTTGGTCAATTTGGGATAGTGGGTATGTGCAACTTGTGGAAAAATATGGTGAGCTACATGGTGATTCAGACCGCCACAAATGAAATTGGCAACCCGGCTACGAGTAGAATAATCGGTGGTAGTGGTGAAAATATGATCCATGAAATCATGGTCATGCCGGGTTTCTGGAAACTCATTGATGTCTAGCAAATGTGCAACCTGAATGATCCAGGCGGCGGCCAATCCCATTAAAAGATGGGTCACAGTGAATACCAATACGACCTGCCACACCGAAAAATGCAATACCAGCACAGGAACAGCAATCATGTAAATAAGGTACAAAATTTTGCTGCCAATGATGGTGATCCACTCGTGAAGTGGGTGCTTGACATGCTCGATATGCACATTATTTTTGAAAAAGAGATACTCAAAGTCTTTTACAAAAAGGAAATCAAGCGTGGTGATCCCGTACATAAAAAACACATAAATGTGTTGAAAACGGTGCATCGGTTTCCACTCCGCATGGGGAGAGAATCGAAAGATACCATGCGCGTAGATGCCCTCATCTTCCCCATATACGTTCATTACCGAATGGTGGCCATGATTGTGCATGATCCGCCACATGTAAGAACTGATCCCACAGGCATCCAGTACGTAACTGAGGGTTTTGTTGACGATTTTATGGTTGGAAATGGAATTGTGGTTGGCGTCATGGGCAATGTTCAAAAACATAAAAATTTGCGCCAGCCCCTGGAAGATATACAAAAAAAAGAATTGGGTATAACTCCAGTCAGCGGCAAAAAACAAGGCATAACTGCCAATCCACCACACGAGGGCAAAAGAAACTTTAAGGGTCATTTCCCAATTCCCCTTTTTGGAAATCCGATTTCCCTCAAAATAATAGTTCAGCCTTTCAAACAAAACTTTTTTGAATTCGGCATGAGTGTCGCCAGAAGCATTCAACATATTGAATTAGTTTTTTCACAATTTACAATGTACATCCAATCAAGTAAGTTTGCCTCGCGTCAATAGTACGGAAAGAAACTGTACATACCTCAAGAAAAGTATGCACCCACTCTCTGAAACCCCAAATGTAACGATGCTCAAATTATTTCTTGCTCTCAAGATCTAAATAGTTGCGATAAGAGGGGAAATTTTACGCTAATTTTTTTACAAAAAAGCAAAATTTGACCATTCCGGTGTATTTACCGTCCTGAAGATTACTGCGTTACGGCCTATTTTTATTTGGATAAACCCACGAGCGGTTTGCCCGCACTGCCAGCAGAAGCAGATAGAATCAAAGGTTTATAAGCCATAAAAAGGGGCTTCAACTGGATCAACGAATTTCCGTTTAACC
>NZ_JBBAKG010000062.1:0-36837 GCF_040403615.1 Haliscomenobacter sp.
CGTTCGACTTCCTATTCAAAACCCAAAATCGGGAAGTTATTTTTTCTGCGTTACTAAATGCAGCGCAAAGGTAAAAAAATATTCATTATTCGTTTTTTTAGATGCTGTTGAAAAAAAAATCAAAAAAATAAGTCCAAGTTCTTGCGAAATTCCCTCAGACGAATTTATCTTTGCAGTCCAAAATAGAAAGGAACAAAAAATAATTCGAGGAAATTTGAATTATGGAGTTCAAATGGCCCGTTCGTCTAGGGGTTAGGACGCAGGATTTTCATTCCTGTAACACGGGTTCGATTCCCGTACGGGCTACACTTTTACACTCAGGAATTTTTTAATTGTGTTCCTGGTCTAGGGGCGATAAAAAAATAAGTGTTTCGTTTTGCCAAAGTATTAGATAAGTAAACGGTTCATTTCAAGTTTCTTATCTAATACTTTGGCTACGAAAAAATGAAACACTTATTTTTGCCCCACTATTTATTCAAAAAAATTACCTAGATGGCCCGTTCGTCTAGGGGTTAGGACGCAGGATTTTCATTCCTGTAACACGGGTTCGATTCCCGTACGGGCTGCAAAAAGGGAGCGCCCAATAAGGGGCGCTCTTCTTTTTTCTAATCAATCGGCGCAAATTCTTTGCGATTCCCCATTTTTTCCGCACTCTGCTTCACCAATCGATTGTACCAATTTTTCAGTTCATCGTATCGTACAAAAGTATCCTTTCCTGGTTTTTGATCGCCTTGATCCAACATGCTGCGCAAATAAGCGACTTGATCCAATAATCGTGGCATCATGTACCGACCTTCGGCCATGAACAACTCTGCATATAATCCAGTGTAAAAAGCTTGCAAGTTGGCATCGTTTTTCTGCTGTGCAGCATTCCTTTCCTGAGTAATGGTAGATCCCAGGATGCGACTACGGCTTTCCAGCTCGATGATTTGCAAGGCCAGCGTTTCCTGTTGTTGCATGTCTTTTACGGTAACTCCGGCATTCAACATTCTTGGGTCAGCCAATACGTTGAATCCTTGCATCGAAACAACTCCATCTACCGTCAATTTTGCATAATACTGCCCCGGGGCTGCCATTGGTGCACCGCGACTTACTCGATTCCCCAATCGATCCCAGGGGCCTAAATGGCGCAAATCCCAGGTAAAGCGGTGCAAACCAGGCGTTTTGCGCAGCGCATCGGTAAACCCTGCAATGATAAAGCCCATCGCCATGCCCGCCCGATTGGGAATGCGCAAGGTGTCTCTTGGGTTGTTTTGGGTCGTAAATGCCCGAATGGTTTGCATTTGGGCGTTGAGTATTTCCAGGGTTACTTCGCCCTTTGGGGCATCTTTGAGCCAGTAGTCGATTTGTACACCCGGTGCAGGATAATAAGGCTCAGTCCCTTTGGCATTAGAGGGATAACGCAGGCGGTACTGGTCACGCGGCTTGAGTAGCAGGCTGGGTTGTGTCAAAGCGGAGGCAGAGACCTGGCGCAAAGCTTCCACATTGTCCATGATCCAAAATCCACGCCCCATGGTAGAGAGTACCAAATCGCCCCGGTGTACTTTGATATCGGTGATTGGGGTAATCGGCAAATTGCGTTGGAAAGGTTGCCAGTTTTGACCATCGTCAAAAGAAACGAACATGCCGTATTCGGTTCCGGCAAACAGTAATCCTTCGCGACCTGGATCTTCACGAACCGTCCGTACTGGGTGGTCGGCTGGAATACCATTCGTGATGAGTACCCAGGATTGACCAAAATCTTCGGTTTTGTACAAATACGGGTGCCAATCGCCCAACTGATAACGCAAGATGGCGGCATAAGCTTTATCGGCACGGTGTGGGGAAGGTTCAATGCAATCCACCCGACCTCCTTTGGGCAATCCAGCTGGAGTTACGTTTTGCCAGGTTTTGCCATTGTTGCGGGTTACGTAGATGGGGCCGTCGTTGGCACCTACCCAAATCTGGCCAGCCTGCTTGCTGGATTCCCTGATTTCATATATGGTGCTGTAATACTCTTCGCCCGTCACATCGCGGGTAATCGGGCTGCCCGAAATGACCTGCTTGTCGGGTTCATTGGCCGTCAAATCAGGAGAAATGGTTTCCCAGGTTTGGCCTTCATCCAAGGTACGGTGCAGGTATTGAGAACCAAAATATACCACTTTGGGATTGTGCGGTGATACATGGACTGGCGATACCCGCTGGAATCGGAACTTCAGGTCGTTGGGCTTGTGGCCATAAATATTGGTGGCGCCTACAAAGTAGTTGCGTTCCTGTCCACTGCGCTTGTCGTACACACTGAAGCAGCCTTTGCAGTTGGCATATACGATATTGTGGTTGCCGGGTTTGGGTACAGCGGGGCCAGTTTCACAACCGCCAGTGGGCAAATAAAAGCCCATCGGGCCGATGGGTGAATCGTAAGGAGGAAAACTGGGTACGGCAATGGTTGTCCCATTGTCTTGCTGACCTGCATACATCCAGTACGGAAACTGGTCGTCTATTTCAACCTGGTACAGCTCGGCAGTGGGTTGATTGAGCTGGGTAGACCAGTTGCGGCCACCATCGCGGGTGATGTTGGCGCCACCATCGTTGGATTCAATCCAAACCAGTGTATCGGCAGGATTGATCCAGAGATCGTGTTCGTCGCCGTGGGGCGTATCTAAAGAAGCCCAAGTACGCCCGGCGTTGTTGGAGCGCCAAAATTCAGTGGCATTCACAAAAACGTTGTCGGCATTCAGCGGATTGGCGGTGACGTTGCAGTAATAAAAAGGCCGATCCAATAAAGCCCGGTTTGAACTGACCAGGCTCCAGGATTCGCCCGCATCATTGGAGCGGTACAAACCTCCGCCAGGCAAGGCTTCGATTAGGGCATAAACCCGCTTGGGATCGGCGGGTGAAACGGCGAGGTCGATTTTGCCGATTAGGTCATTGGGTAGACCAGTAACGAGTTTGCGCCAAGTGTTGCCTCCATCTTCTGATTTGTAAATGCCGCCTTGCTTGCCTCCACTGATGATTGTCCAGGGGCGGCGCTCAGCGCGCCAGGCTGCAGCGTAAAGGACTTGCGGGTTGCCGGGTTGAAACTCCAAATCGGCAAAGCCCACGGTATCGCTCAGGAAGAGGACTTTCTCCCAGTTCTTGCCTCCATCGCGGGTGCGAAATACGCCACGATCTGAATTGGGTTGAAACGCATTTCCGATCGCGGCTACAAAAGCGATATCAGGATCACTGGGATGTACTTCTACCGCGCCGATGTGGCCGGTTTTTTCCAGACCCACGTTTTCCCAAGTCCGACCCGCATTGCTCGATTTATAAACCCCCTTGCCGGATATGACATTGCTGCGCAAACCATCGGAACCAGTGCCTACATACAGCACATCTGGCTTTGAAGGGGCAATTCCAATGGCACCAATCGAGGGACTGGCGAAAAATCCATCCGAAACGTTTTTCCAGGCATTGCCATAGTCGGTTGTTTTCCACAAACCACCGCCGGAGGCGCCCATAAAGAATGTGCCTGGAGTAGCTTGATGCCCACCAACGGCAGTAACCCGACCACCTCGGGTAGGACCCACGCTCCGGTACTCCAGGCCGGTGAAGCGTTGGGTGGAAATGGTATTTTGAGCACCAATCGAGATGGAAAGCCATAGTCCTAATTGAAAAAGAACAATAGCCTTAGCTTTATACTTCATACAGTGTAGCTTATGAGTGAATGAAAGAATGTGCTTTTCCAGGGATAGCTGAACTTAAATTGATCTAATTGAAGGGATTGCATTAAAAAAGTTAATGAGGAATTTTTTCTGAACCTGATTCAATTGATGATAACCTAAAACCTCAATTTTCGAAACTACTGATACTTTTATGAGCGCTTCATATTCTTTCAACTTCGAAAGGAGTTTAGCATTTTGAAGTTTTGAAGCCAAGATAATGATGTTGCTATCTATGAGCATAACATGAATTGTTTATCGCACTAAAATTCTATCCTGACGCTGTTGGCTTTGCCATTCAACCACATCCTCAATGGCTTCGAAAGGCATTGAATTGGAAAGCGCTTCTAACCAGGCAAAAGCCGACTGTGGCCTCTGAACTTGTTCGTCGGTTAATTGAACTACTCCATTTAGGCGTTTTGCAAATTCTATCAGCAAAAGTGCATCCTGTGCATTTGGAACTTCTATCACTATCTTTGTCATAGCGTCAAATTTAAATAAAGGTAATTGTTTTTTTAATCTTGATTTTGCTTATTTTGTTAGTTTTTCCAACCAAGTAACAGTTAAATAATAACTTCATCTTTTTGGATTTCAAATTTGCTGAATTTATTTTTTAACCGTCACTAAGTCGACGAAACGATGCTACATTGGTAGTGGAGCAAAAATAAATGTTCATTTTCTTGAGCCAAAGGATTAGATGAGGCACTTAAAATGAATCGTTTACTCATCTAATCCTTTAGCAAAATGAACATTTATTTTTTTATCGCTCCTTATCGGATTTACCTTTTATGCGTTGCTACTTTGCTTCCAATGGCGATGCAGGCACAGCAATCATCGAATCTCGACAAATGCTACTTTTACCAACACACCTCCCTCGCAGACGCCCAATCCGACCAAAACCTGATGAAACACCTGGAAGGTTTGCACATCAAGAAAGGCGAACAAATTGCCGACATTGGTGCCGGCGCCTTGCGCTGGGAAGGCGCTTTGTCTTTGTTTACGGAAGGAGTGCGCTTTTTTGCTATTGACATCGACTCCGCTTGTTGCAATGCCCAACAGGCCAGCTATGTTTACAAATACTATTCCATCGTCAAAGGTGAACGGATCAGCAATTCATTCAAAACCTCCATCGGGACCGGAAAAAGCACAGGTTTGCCTACTGGATCGATGAGTAAAGTGATGATTATTCAAACTTTTCACGAATTTAGCGACCCGGAGGCCATGCTGCGCGATATTTTTCGCATCATGAAAGCCTCTGCGCGCCTGTACATCAGTGAGTTGGTGCCCCGCGATGCAAAAGATCGGCATCCTGGCTGCGAACACCACATGTACAATCCCGCAGAATTGAAAAAGCTGGTATTGAAACACGGTTTTGTCCTGGAAGCTGAAATTCCAATTGTCAAAGCCGACAAAAATAATCGAGCACAATTGTTGTACCGTTTCCGAAAAAACACCCAAGAAAATGGATAACCCAACACCCGAAAAAACAAAACAAGGCTGGCTGGAACACCTGGAAGCCGAAAGCTGGTCGGCAGAACTGATCATTTCCGGAGCGGCTATTTATGGCTCCTTTCAGTTGCCGTGGTTGCTGAACAACTTGATCAACTTTTGTTTGCTCAATTTCAGCGATGATATTTTGGACATTCTGTACTTGGTATTTACCTATCTCACATTTACCATTACCATCTTGATGGTCAACTTTGTCATGCATTTCATCCTGCGTTCTCTCTGGGTGGGATTAATTGGGTTAAGTTCGGTTTTTCCGCAAGGCATCAACGAAGAAAGTGAGGCATTCAGCAAGCATTATTTGCAGCAACTAAAGGCTGATTTTGGTGATTTGCGCAGTTACAATGCGAGAATAGACCAAACTTGTAGCATTATTTTTGCGTTTTCTTTTTCGGCTGCCATGATCTTTTTGAGCATTGCCATTGTGGTTGTGGCCGTTGCGACTATCGCCTATTTGCTCCACCAACTCATTCCTGTCATCAACATTCATATTGCTTTCTTTTCCCTGCTCGGACTGGTGCTTGTTCCCAGTTTCTTAAATGGAATACTCAACAACAAAAAACTTCGCGAAAAACCATGGGTTCAAAAAATCCATTATCCCTTTTTTAGAGGAGTTGGTAATGTGATGTTTCATATTTTCCAGGAACCCATTAATCGGATCAACAACACCTTTATCACCAACTTTAAGAAGACCCAATATACCCTGCGTTTTTTGGCGTATATAACCCTGGTGCTTCCGGTTTTTATGGTCGTTTTCATCCAGAGCAATGCCCTGTTTGCCAACCAGGATTTTTACTTCAAATTCGATAACCGCGAAGATCGGTTTTACGCCCAGCACTACGCGGATGAACTAAAAGATGGGCAATTGATTTTAAGCCCAATGATTCCCAGTGCTCAGGTTTTTGGTTCAGGGCTCAACTTGTTCCTTCCTCTTCCCGTCCGCGAAGAGGTCAAACTGCACCAAAAGTTTGGAAAATACCACGATGACCCCAAGCTATCCGAAGCCGAGAACCTGCTCAAAAGCCGCGCCTGGTTCAAAGAACAAGCTGGGAAATATTTCCATATCAAAGTGAATGGTCATGTTTTTGATCCAGCCTTGCGTTCATACAACAACCCCAATGCCTTTGAATATGGATTTCTGGCCTTTGTTCCTGCCAGCTTGTTCCAAGAAGGAGAAAACGTGATTCAGGTGCAATCAGAATACAAGGAGGATGGAAAGAAACGGGAATGCTTTATTCCGTTTTGGTATAGTGCAAAATGAGAGAGTACAGGTTTCCAGGAATAAACAAACAGACAATACCATACCCAAAAAATGACATCTGAATCTTCAAATAATAACCTATGGAAAGTCAAATAATTATCTACCAAACCGAAGATGGAAATACCCGAATAGAAACACGTCTGGAGGAGGAAACGGTTTGGTTGACTATTGATCAAATGGCCGAGCTGTTTCAAAAGTCACGTTCCACAATCAATGAGCATATTTTGAATATTTACGAAGAGCTTGAGCTTGAAAAACAAACTTCTATGAGAAAAATCGGAAATTCCGATTTTTCTACTAAACCTACCAATTTTTACAACTTGGATGTGATCATCTCGGTAGGTTATCGAGTAAAAAGTCATCAAGGTACTAAGTTTAGGCAGTGGGCTACGGTCAGATTAAAGGAATATATCGTGAAAGGATTCACGATGAACGATGAACTGCTTAAACAGGCTGGTAGAGGAAACTATTTTGATGAGTTACTCGCCCGTATCAGAGACATTAGATCTTCTGAAAAGGTATTTTGGCGTAAAGTGCTTGACATCTATGCCACTAGTATTGATTACGACTCTAAACTCGAAATCTCCATTCAGTTCTTTCAAACTGTACAAAACAAAATGCACTGGGCTGCTCATGGTAACACTGCCGCAGAAGTTATTTACAAACGTATTGATGCAAATAAGCCAAATTTAGGGCTAACCCATTTTAAAGGGAACAAACCCACAAAGCAAGAAATAGAAATCGCTAAGAACTATTTGAATGAAGAGGAGTTAAACATCCTCAACCGAATGGTAACAGCATACCTAGAATTAGCAGAATTACAAGCACTCAATAGAAAGCCCATGTACATGAAGGACTGGATAGAACGATTGGATGACTTTCTGAAAATGACTGGAAATGAAGTGTTGCAACACGCCGGGACGATCAGCCATCAGCAAGCATTGAGCAAAGCCGAACATGAATATGAAAAATTTAAGGAATTGAAAAAGAACGAACTGAGTGAAATTGAAAAAGATTTTATAAAGCAGATTGAGAAAACTACGAAAAAACTCAGCCCAAAGAAAAAAGAATAATGACTAGAGAGGAAGAGAATAATGTCCAATCTTGGCGCATATTCCCCATTCGTCATTCTACTTCTCCTCCCCGCCTTCCTCAAACCAGACCGGATCCTGAATTTCAGGATCTCCATTGTAGTTCACGGTAATCTCCTCCCCTACTTCGATGTCACGGATGGTCCAGATTTCGATGATGGCATTTTCGGGGTCGCACCAGTAGCGCGCGTTGGGGTTGCGGGAGTGGTTGTAGAGGGAACCAAATCCCAAGGCGATGGCGCATTCATCGTCGTTGTCTCCCCAAAGGAAGTAGTAATCGTGCAGAAAAGTTTTGTGGATGACGGGCAGGTCTTCTTTGGGGCAAGCAATGACGGGGCAGATTTCCACCAGTGAATCCGCAGAAATGGGCTCGGTGGAAAAAACCCCGCGGCCCCCGATTTCGCTGGGGCCAAAGTAGATCGAAGGAATGCGTTGCATAATGGTATTTGCTGAAGGCGCAAAGGTAGTGCATTCTCCTTTGATTTGACGTACTGTGGTCATTTGGAAAAGCAAGGGAATTAAAATTCCATAGATAACTGCTTATTTTTGTGAATTATTCGCATATTTGAAAAGCTATTTTGCGGCAATAACAACCTACATTCAGTGATGAAACTTTTAAAATTAGCACTCCTAGTCCTGGGCTTTGGCATATTTGCTTCTGCACTTAGCCAGGCACAATGTCCCAAACTTGTTTGGTCTGACGAATTTGACGGCACAGCCCTGGATCTCCAAAAATGGAGCCATCAGACCGGCGGTGGCGGTTGGGGCAACAACGAATTGGAATATTACCGCCCTGAAAACACCACCGTTGCGAATGGTTTGTTGAAAATCACCGCCAAACGCGAAAGTTTTGGCGGCAATGCCTACACTTCCTCCCGGATTCGCACCATTAACCGTGCTGACTTCACTTACGGACGCATGGAATCCCGCATCAAATTACCTGTCGGGCAAGGTATTTGGCCCGCCTTCTGGATGATGCCCACCGACGAAAGATATGGCACCTGGCCCAAAAGTGGCGAAATCGACATCATGGAATGGATCGGCAAAGAGCCCAAGAACGTGTATGGCACCATCCATTTCGGCAAAGATTGGCCCAACAATCGCTCTACGGGTGCTACGTATGAGGCCATCAAAGAAGATTTCAATACCGAATTCCATGTTTTTGCAGTTGAGTGGGAACCCAATGAAATCCGCTGGTACATCGATGATTATTTGTTTTCCACCAAAAAGCCCAGCGATGTGGCTCCTGAGCGTTGGCCTTTTGATCAGCGTTTTCACTTCATCCTCAATGTAGCCGTGGGCGGCAATTGGCCAGGTAGCCCTAATGGCAGCACCGTTTTCCCTCAAACCATGGAGGTGGATTATGTACGGGTTTACGACACCAGATCGAATACGCTAAGTGGGCCGCGATCCGTGCCATTCAAAGCGCCATTTACGGTGTATACACTCAGTGGACTGGGAGCAGATGGCAAGGTTACCTGGACAGCCCCTGAAGGTGCTGAAATTTCATCAGGCCAGGGTACGAGCAATGTGGCGATCAAATGGGGCAGCGCGAGTGGCGAACTCAAGGCCGAAATCGAAAACGCCTGCGGCAAAAAAGAGGTAAAAGTATATGTGCGGGTTGAGCCAGGATTGGCCCGCGAAAAAGCGCTTGAAAACTTTGACGACTCCTCCCCGCTCAAGCAAACCTTCGTCAACGGAGCCTTTACGGACAATGCCCCCAACCCTGACAATTCGGGGATCAATAACTCTGCGTTGGTGGGCAAATACGTGCGCAATGCAGGCGTACAATACGATGTAATGGTTTACCAAGGCACGCCAATCAGCGATATGGAGCCTTACCTCAAGAAAGACCGTAAATTCTACATCGACGTATACACCAACGCAGCAATAGGCACCGAGATTTTGTTTCAGGCAGAAAACAGCACACGCTCGGCCCAAAACTACCCAGTTGGCCGCCACAGCCGTTTTCAGGCTTTCACTACCAAGCAAAACGCCTGGGAACGCCTGGAATTAACTTACCTGGATCGCCCGGATGCAGGTACTTCTTCCTCCACTGTCAATCAGTTTGTGTTGCTGTTTAAGCCCAATACCTTTAGCAACAATACTTACTATTTCGACAATCTGGATTCTTATGCTGCCGTGGCTACAGGCGTCCGAGAAGCATTGATTGATGCCGATCAGGTATTCCGCCTGTCACCCAATCCAGGGATACATGAATTGCGCCTTGAAAATACAGGCACCCAAAGCATCATACAAGCCACGCTTTTGGGTTTGGATGGTCGAATCATTCAGACGCACTCCAATGAAATTGCCGGCAAACAATTGTTGGAATGGAATGTTACCTCGCTCCAGGCTGGAATGTACCTCGTGCAGGTACTGCGGGCCGATGGGAAGATGGCGCTGAGGAAATGGGTGAAGGGGAAATAAGTACTGAATCCAATTTTGACTTTATTTCACACAGATGCTGCGCAGATTTATTCGCAGATTTATCACAGAAAAACCTGCGCAGCATTTGTGTGAAACCTAAAATTACCAAGCCGTCAAGCGATCCCACCAAGTTCGCTTCATCACCACAAAAATGACGGCCAGCAGCGCCAGTACCATGCATAAGCCTACCCATTTGCTCATAATCAGGTACATTGGCAGCAGCATCAACAGGAGCTGCCCAGTGATGCCCAAGAAGAGATTGAGCATATTGTTGCCAAAATTGGTGTTCCGCTCAAAGTTTGGATCTTCGGCAAGTGCCAATTCCTGGATTGGCTGCCACAGTCCCCAAGGCCGTACTGTCTTGTAAAAATGCAGCAAGGTTTCCTGATTCGTGGGCGGTGCAGCATAGGTGCCGATAATACAGGCAATCAGTTGAATCACAATGAACACGGGAAAAAAGTACAACATTCTTGTACCATCAAAATAGTGGGTAATGCCGCTGACCGACAAAGCCGGCGGAATGGCACTGGCCACAATCCCCGCCAACATCCCATAGAAATAGCCCGTCGCATTGAAGCGCCACCAGTACCACTTCAGTACGTTGGCACACACAAAGCCCCCGTACAAGCCCGCCGTGATGATGTTGAAAATCATATTCACGTCTTTGATCAGCAAGCCCACCCCAATGCCAAACACGACCATCACAATACCACTGAGGTAACTCATGGTAATGATGCTCTTGCGCTCGGCATCTGGATTGACAAATTTGAGGTAAATGTCGTTGACCAAATAAGCTTGTCCAGCGTTGAGCGTACCGCTAAAATTACTCATGAAAGCCCCCAGAAAACCCGCCAGCACCAGGCCGATTAAACCCACCGGCAGGTACTTGCTGATCACCGCAGGCATGATGTTTTCAAAATTGATCAGGCCATCGGTGCCCATGGTCAAATCCAGTTCGCTGAAATACAGAATGCCCAGTACACAAAACCCCATGGTCATGAAATACCGAATCGGCATCAGGATTACGGAGATAAAGCCACTCATTTTGGCGGCTTCTTCAGGGCTGCGGGTACTCAGGATTTTCTGGCAATCGTAGTTGGGTGCTGGCCCAGCGAGGCTCTTCATCACCCCACTGATCAGCATCATGCCTACTACGGCTGAAAAGAGTTGATACCCATCTTGTTCCAGTTTTAAGGTAGCATCTTTGAGCAAGGACGACCAATCCAGCCCTAAACGGGTGCCAAAAAATGGCGTATCCCAACCCAACGGCACCTGATCCAGGATACTGCCCTCGGCATTGGCCAAATGGATCATCGCAATTACGCCCACAAACAAGGAGCAGACGATCATGATCATGTACTTGATCACATCGGCCAACACGATGCCGTGCATGCCCCCCACAATGCTGTAAAACGTGGCCACCACACAGATGGAAATGCCATAAAACTGAGCGGTATTGTGCTTGGAGATTTGCAAGGCAGCCTGGTATTCGGCACTGCCCACGCTAAAAGCACCTTCACCATGGCTCAAAAAGGGCAGCGCATCTTTGATTCTCTCGTAAGGCAGAAAGATTTGCAAAAACTCGCCGACCCCCACGAAGGCGTAAGCCATATAGCCTACACACAGGATGAGTGCAAAAGCAACCACCACCAGGTGACTTTGCCTTACGCCCTTGTCGTTGAGTCCAAATCTTGTCCCCAGCCATTCTGCGCCCGTAGTTGCATTGCTGCGCCGCAACCACCTGCTGAGAAAGACCATCAAAAAAATCTGGTTGAAAACAGGCCACATCCAGGGAATGAATACACTTTTGAAGCCATACAAAAAAGCCATACTGACCAGCAGCATGGTGCCACTGATGTCGAACATGTCGCTGGCGTCACTCAAACCGAGCATGTACCAGGGGAGGGTTTTGCCCCCCATAAGGTAAGCGTCTTTGCTTTTTTTGGCCTGGTTGCGCATGTACAATCCAAGCCAGATCATCAACGCAAAATAAGCGGATATGATGAGTAAGTCTAATGTTGATAGCATGAAAAAGGGTTTTCTGATGCGATTACGAAATAAAAATAATGGTGTATGTGAATCTAAGGAACGAAAAAAAAATAACTTGGGCAAAATATTTAACCGCGATGAGTATCAACAAAAAATTTGTGAAGGGACTTTCTTTGGGCAGCGCCGCTTCTGCTTAGCAGCGGTAGCGCAATGTTTTGGTTGGTTTGGGAATCTTTGAATAGCGGATAACCCAGAATCAGCAAGTTCTAACAAATTTAGCATATTGAATTTTAAAAAACCTTTCACAATGAACACTAAATTCACTTTTGTTTTTATGTTGTTATTTTTTATATTGATTTATTCTTGTACTAATACTGTAGAGGGTGATACTAATAAAAATGTAATTGACATTTTTTATACTCAAACTAATTACCAATTCCCCAAGGACACTTGCTTTAGTTACTCATGGGCTAGTATTATTAAAAATAGAATAATTAAAGATTTTGAACCAATAAGAGATAAAGAGAGGATTAATTTAATCGTTGAAAAATGCAAATTTGACAGTGCCTCAAATGAAAACAACTGCGAAACGCTTGTCTTATCGTCAACCAATGGCAAGTATATTGGAAGAATATACCACAAAAAAGGTGTCGACATATTTGAACCCATCAGAGGTATCGGTTTCTATTATGGATGTCATGAAACCAGGACTTATTTCTGCTCTAAAGATTCAAATAAAACTAATTTCAGGCTTTTATTTAGTAATCAAGAATATAAATGTTATTTTGAAGTAATATACAAATGTCCGAAAAACAAAGATCAAAATCTAAATAATAAATGTACAGACGAAATGCTTTCAGAGACAGTGAAGAAGATAAATGACCTTTTCGTTAAATACAAGACTAAGAAGGAGTAATCAAGAAAAGTGGTAAGTTGTAGATGCAAACCTAATTTTCTCACTAGTACAAATCTTTCAACATCAACGAAAAAAATCGCATTACAACTGGTGACTAGCGGGGGTATAATTGTTCATTTCAAATTGAAACACAATGAAAAAAAAACTAAATCTTGTTTTGTGTATTATTTCCATTCTTAGTGGATGCATTCGCTATCAGAATAATGCAAAACCTGATACACCGCATAATAGTACCCACAAAGACCCGCTGATAAGCAAGCTGGGAACAAAGCCAGAAAGAAAAATTGACTCAACACTGGCTTTTAAGTGTGACTATAAGTACGACGATTTGAAAACAATTGATATACTTGACGAACCATTTTTAGGCCTATCTGAATATTATTTTAAAAAAGAACATGAAATAATTTCAATTCAAGAAAAGGCTATTGATATTTTGAAGAAAAAAGGATTTTTATGTTATAATATTTATTATTCAGGTATTTGCTTGAAAAACCTTCCAAACAATGTCAAATTAGTATATGGATTATCAGGAGATTACGTGCCTAACCAAGTGCTTCTTCTTTCATTTCAAGGAGACAAACTAATTGATGTTTTTGTTGCTTCCGAATACTTTGGAGATGCTGATGACTATTCAAGTACAATTTCTAAATTTACTGGCACCGGATTAAACATTGAAAAAAAATACATAGATAGTAAGCGAACAATGACCAACCCAGATACCCTTAAAATAATTAAAGCTCAATACCATTCAATGATTTATAAAGATGGTTATTTCATTGAAAAACTAGACTCAATTAAAGAAAATTTTAAAGAAGTGAAGATTTGGAAAGCAAGGAAAAGAAGAACGAAATGAACTGTACTGACACTGCGGCACAAGTCAGAACATTGTTCCAGCGTGGATTGATTGATTCAGTTATTGCTTCGACCAATGGCAAAAACGAGAACCGAGTTTGGCAACAGTTGAATAAATTTTTCTTTAGGTTTTATGGTATCTATGGTGTCTCCATTGCGTTTCATGCCATTTATAAGTGTACGATAGTTGCTTAAAATCAACACCTTTTCAGTTTTGAATATCAAATATTCGGTTCCTTTTTCGGCTTTGTAGAAATAATTCAGCCCATCAATAATGGCATCACTTGCCCCATCCAACAAGCCAACCTGAAAAGTATCCCTAGCAAGTTTGATGATTAATTCGTTGCCATAGTTGTAGGTATTGTATTCAATGCTGGTTTTGCCACTGGTAGTTGATGCCTGATAAGTTTTGGTGCTCACATCGTAAACTTCTTCAACGTCAGCTTTGATGTTTAAATGGGCTTTACTGCCCTGGAAATCCAAAATCACTTCTTGTAATTCTGTATTCTTGATGAACAACACTCCGTTAGCCGTTCCGTTAAAAATACCAGTCTTCAGGTTGCTAAAAACGCTATTGAATTTTTTGTTGTTGATTACCATTTGTTTGCCTTGGGCCATTAATGAAAGGCTCAGGGCGAAGAAGAGTGGTAAGAGTGCGTATTGCATATGGTTTAATTTTAGGGAGATACGCTAATTCCGCCGTTGAAACAGAGAGTATTGGACTACGGCTTCTTTAGTTGCCATTACGCCAAATCTTGCCTGAAAATTTTTTCCAATAGATCAAACAGTGCCGGGTGGTTTTTTTCCAGGCGCTCAGGCTGTTGAAAAAAATATTCGCTGACAACGCTGAAAAACTCGGCCTCATTGGTACTGCCATAAACATTGATATCAGACCTTCCGGCTTTGATCGCTGCAATTTCGCGGTGCATCAACTTCACCCAAGGGGTCAAGTAGGGTTGTTGGATGAGCGCTTCGGGGAGGCCATCCGTAGCACCATCTGCTTTGTCGAGTAGGTGAACAAACTCGTGAATGCCAACATTGTGACTAGCACGCTGCTGCTCAAAGCCTTGATTTAGGGATGGTTTGGACAAAATCATCATATGGTTCATGCTGCCACTGCCCACCATCCCCAGAATGTTTCGGGCTTTGCCCTGCTCAGTCTCATAGTCCTGGTTGAATGGCCCATCGTACAAAAGCACCTCGCGCAGGTTGCGGTAACTCCATCCTGGAAATCCGAAAAGAGGGATAACCGCGCTCGCAGCTACCAGCAGCTTGTCAGTATCATTCACATCAGTGTCAACGCCGGTGATGAGGATTTTGTCCAAAAACTGTAGCACACTCTCTTCAAAGCGGACTTTTTCTGATGCTGAAAGCTCCAGATAAAAAGCAACTTTTTTGCTCAGGATAGACCTCCATGGCGTTGGAAATGCATCGGAATTTGGGCGTTTTTTCTTGAAAAAAAGCCACCACCAGCAGGTGATCAAAAGGATCAAGAAAAATGCAATTGCTAAAAGTTTGTTGTTGGTCATTGTGGGTATTATACTTCCTTGCTCACCCAATCTTTCACCGCTTTTTTGATGGTATCAAAACTGATCCCCAAGCCAATGATTTCCTTTTGGATCAAGCGGAATTTTTCAGCATATTGTTTTTCTACAATTTGGGCTAAAGCAACTTTTGCATCTACATTCAATTTGAATTCAATGATGTATACGTGTGTAGGCGTTTGCACCACTGCATCCATACGACCGTCAGAGGTATGCACTTCGCTCTCCAAATACAGTCCCAGGTAGCGAAAATGCAAGTGTACTAGGGCATGGTAAAAATGCTCGGTTTTGTCGTCGAGTAAGTGGCTAGGCAGGTCTTTGAGCAAGGAATTGATGACCGCGATGACTTTGGGAAGGTCGTTTCGTAGGAAGCCCTCTTCCAGCAATTCCACGGGGCGCAAGGCATCGACTGGCATGCGGTTGAGGAGTGATGCTATGAGGTAATTATTCATGGCTTCTTCCACTTCCCGATTCGGGTAGCCGAGGGTATAACGATTGCGGTAAGGGTCGTACTGTTTGACGGTCAAGTACCCCGTTTGAAACATCAGGGCGCGGGCGTCCATGTTCTCCAGGTCGTAACTATCAAAAAGAATGCCAGAAACGCGCATGTCGTCTACCACGTACAGTTCCTGCTCTTTGAGCAAGTTGATTAAAAAAGTAGGGGTACCACTTTTGAACCAAAAATCGCCAAAGTTGAGGTTTTCAAACAGCAAAAGAATCGAAAAGGGATTGTACACCCGCTCAGTGCCATCCCAACTGTAACCATTGTACCAACGACGAATGCGTTCAAGAAGTGCGGGGCGATCTACATTTCCTATTTTGCGTTGCAACAATTGGAGGTAATCTTCAAAATTTTGGAGCAATTCTTCTTGGGTGTACCCCACCAAGGTGTTGTATTTACTGTTCAGGGTGATGTCACTCAAGTAATTCAAATCCGAAAATAAACTCACCTGACTAAACTTGGACACGCCTGTGATGAGAAAAAAACGCAAGGCAGCTTGGGCAGCATCATCCTTGAGGCCGCTGTAAAAACTTTTTAGCGTTGCGCGATTTTCTTTGGCAATCGATAGCTCATTTTTATTCAAAAAATCAATCAGGGGTTTATCGTATTCATCAATCAATAATACCACCGTGCCATGCTTTGCAGCCATAGCAAGGATCAATTCACGCAAAAGCAAACCAGGGGTAGTAGACTTTACGTCCACTCCAAAATCATCCGCAACTTGTCGTAGCGCTTTAGTGAGTGCCGCAGCCAGGCCGATCTCAGCATAACCAATCTGGTTGAAGGACAGGTGAACTACCGGGTGTTTTACCGACCAATCCCATTGGTTTTCAATCCATAAACCTTTAAACAGCTCCTTTTCTCCTTGAAAAATGTTCCGAATGGTGGACAGTGTAAGCGACTTGCCAAAACGGCGCGGACGAGAGAGGAAATTGTAATTACTGCCCTGCAAAAGACGATAAATAGGTTCCGTCTTATCGACGTAGAGCATGTTCGATTGTCGTATTTTGGCAAAATTCTGTTCTCCGATGGGTAGTTGCTGCATTCCGAGTCGTTGAGGGTTCAAAGATAAGGACTAAAAGGTTAGACTAGCGGGATATTATGAGTAAATCCGATGTAGATAGCATGAAAAAGGGTTTTCTGATGTGATTACGAAATAAAAATCACCAGGTAAGTTAATCTTAGTAACGCAGAAAAATTAACTTGCCAGGAAATTTTTAACCGCGATGAGCACCAACAAAAAATTCCCGGAGGGCTTCCTGTGGGGCAGCGCCACTTCCGCTTACCAAATTGAAGGCGGCTACCTCAGCGATGGCAAAGGGCCATCTATCTGGGATGTTTTTTGCATGATCCCGGGCAAAGTGCACAACCACGACCACGGCAATCTCGCCTGCGATCATTACCACCGCTTTCGGGAAGATGTAGCCCTGATGAAGAAACTGGGGCTAAAGGCTTATCGCTTTTCCATTTCCTGGCCTCGGGTTTTGCCCGCAGGGCGCGGAACAGTCAATCCCGCCGGGATTGATTTTTACAATGCTCTCATCGATGAATTGCTCCTGGCAGGTATCGAACCCTGGGTGACCTTGTACCATTGGGATTTGCCCGCAGCCCTGGAATTTGAATTGCACGGCTGGCTGGGCGAAGGCATTTCGGATGCCTTTGCCGAATACGCGGAGCTGTGTTTTCAGCATTTTGGCGACCGGGTCAAAAACTGGATCACCATCAACGAAGCTTGGGTAGTGGCCATCCTGGGTTATGGCCATGGTGTGTTTGCTCCTGGAGTACAATCCAAAGACTTGCCTTACCTGGCGGGACACAACCTCATCCTGGCTCACGCCAAAGCAGTGGATCTGTACCGCAAGAAATACCAAGCCCAGCAGCAAGGCCAAATCGGCATCACCAACAATTGCGATTGGCGGGAGCCGCTCACAGATAGCCCTGCGGATCGTGAAGCTGCTGAACGCGCTCTGGAATTCTTCCTGGCCTGGTTTGCTGATCCAATCTACAAAGGTGATTATCCTGCCTGCATGCGCGAACGGCTTAGCGATCGACTTCCCCGTTTTAGCGCAGCCGAAAAAGAATTGATCCAGGGTTCTTCCAATTTTTTTGGGCTCAACCACTACACCACCATGTACGTTTCCGATGCCACCGAAAGCAAGGAAGCAGGCAGTGTGTATGGCAATGGTGGCCTGAGCGAAGACCAGGATGTCAACCTGAGTGTTGCTCCCGATTGGCCCCAAACCGCCATGCAATGGGCAATAGTGCCCTGGGGCTGCCGCAAACTCCTGGAATGGATTGCCGCACGTTATGACAATCCGCCCATCTTCATCACCGAAAATGGCTGTGCTTTTGACGATCAACTGGTAGAAGGTCAAGTGGCGGATCAGGAGAGGATCACCTTTTTTGAGGGCTACCTTGGTGCCATTCAGGAAGCCATCCAAAATGGCGTCAACCTGCAAGGCTACTTCATCTGGTCATTGATGGACAATTTTGAGTGGGCTTCGGGGTACTCCAAGAAGTTTGGGATTACCTATATTGAGGAAGGTACGCTGAATAGAATTCCTAAGGAGTCGGCCAAATGGTACGGGGAAGTGATTCGGCAGAATGGGTTGTAGATTACTGGAATTGTATGTATTTTTGAAAAAAATAAAACGGACATGACTGTTAAGTCACCACAAACTTTAGATACAGCGCAAAAGAAACCCAGAAAACGCACGATTCCTGAATACCTGGTTCGGGAAACGATCGATGGGGTTGCTTTTTATTACAAAGGGTATAAAGAAGTTTTAAACAAGAAAAAAACACTGGAAGATATTATGGCGGATAGTGGATTGCAATCGATCATCAAAGCTTACCTGATGATTCTTTTCGCTCAAAAGTTAGATTTAGATAAATACCAACCCGTTTGTGGAGAAGTAGGAAGCCATATCGACCATCGTAGCAATCTCGCCCTGGATGTTGCCATTTACGACAACAGCATCCTTACTCCAGACAAAATAACCGTAAAATACATCGATGTCAATCCCAAAATTGTGATTGAAATTGATGTTCGGGTTACGTTAGAAGATACCTCTATTGATTTGTTCGATCCCTATATCATTGCCAAGGCAAAAAAGTTGATGGCCTTTGGCACGGAGCGCATCATTTGGGTTTTTACCCGCAGCAATACCATCATTGTGGCCAAGCCTGGCAACTCATGGGAAGTATTCCAACTTGACAACGATGTGCTGTTGTTGGAAGGGATTTCAATGAATATCGGGCAATATCTGCAAAGCAAAAAAATTGAGTTCTAATCCAAAATGCTCTTTTGAATGAGCAATTTTTGCTTATTCAAAAGAGCATTGTTCTGGAAACAAGCCTTACTTCCGCAACTCCTTCTTCAAAATTTTCCCGGTAGCACTCATGGGTAGATTGGCCAAAAATTCCACTACCCGAGGGTACTTGTAACCCGCAATGCGCTCCCGAGTCCATTCGATAAGTTCTTCTGCGGTAGCGCTTTCCCCGTCTTTGAGTACCACACAAGCCTTGATTTCTTCGCCGTATTCATCGTTGGGTATGCCAATGACGGCTACCAGTGAAATAGCAGGATGCTGAATCATCACTTCTTCCACTTCGCGGGGATAAACATTAAATCCGCCCCGAATGATCATGTCTTTGGTGCGGTCTACAATGTAGAAATAGCCGTCTTCGTCCTCGATGGCCACGTCGCCAGAATGTAGCCAGCCATTTTGCAAAGACTCAGCGCTTGCTTCGGGTTTGCGGTAGTAGCCTTTCATCACGTTGTGTCCCCGGTACAGCAATTGCCCCTTCTCCCCTAGTGGAACGGTTTCTCCTTGGTCGTTGACCAGTTTTACTTCTACGCCCCAAACCGGGGTACCGATGCTTCCCGGTTTGCGCGGGCGATCGGGGTGGTTAAAAGTCACCACCGGCGAGCCTTCCGACATGCCATAACCTTCGATGATGGGCACATTGAAGCGGGTTTCAAAGTCTTTGAGTACTTGTACTGGTAAGGATGCTCCTCCCGACACGGCAATGCGCAATTGTGCGGCGATGCTTTGGTAGTCAAATTTTTCTTCCCGGTAATTGAGCAGCCCCCAATACATGGTAGGCACCCCTGCAAAAACGGTCACCTTGTGTTTGGCCAACAGTCCGAATACGGCTTCAGCTTCAAAGCGAGGCAACAGTACGCTGGCTGCCCCCCGGTACAATCCCGTATTCATCAATACTGTCATGGCAAAAATATGGAAGAGCGGCAACACGATCAGCAAGGTATCTGCGGGTTGAATGCCAACCAGATCGGCAGAAAGGATGGCATTTTGCAACAAGTTGCTGTGCGTCAATTCTGCCCCTTTGGGCCTTCCGGTGGTACCAGAAGTATAGATGATCAACGCCGTATCTTCAGCACCAGCGGCATAGGATTCGCTCACTGGCGACTGCCCGGCCATCAGACTGCCCAGTGTAGCGACACCCGGGATGCTGGGTGCATCGGTAGGCTGTGGCATGATCAGGAAAAAGTGATCGCAGGTACTGGTTTCTTCAAAGGCTTGATGCCCCATTTGGCCAATGGGCAGATCTGGCGTACCCACAAAGCAGCAATAGGCTTTGGCCTCGCTGTCTTCCAAGTGGTACTCGATTTCGTCTTTTTTGAGCAAAACACTAAGTGGCACCACCACCGCGCCAGCTTTCAAAATACCGAAATAGATGATCGGAAAGTAGGGCAGGTTGAAACAACTCAGGGCCACTTTGTCTCCTGGCTGGATGCCTTTGCTTTTGAAGCCATTGGCCACCTGATTGGCTGCGCCATTGATTTGGGCAAAACTCAAAGCGGTATCACCAAAGATAAATGCAGTTTTGTTGGGAAAACGGCGGGCGCTGTTTTCGAGAAGAACGGATAGATTGAGCATGCGATCTGGTTTAGGTTCTGGGGTGTCAGTGTAAAATACTTGTGGAAATTTACAAAAAAAAAGAGAGTTTGGATGTTTGTAGAATAAAAAAGTTAGGCATGTTATCTTTGAATCTGAAAACCGAAACGTTGAGGACGTTTGAGCGGGGGACTTTCAAAGGTGCATCTGGCGTCGGTTTTCCTATTTCTAATACTTTTCTATTTAAGCTTCCTGCGTTTTTTGGTGATGTATCATCCCTAAAATTTCACCACCACCCCTACCGAAGTCGTAAAACTCAAAGACTGCAACTCAATGCCTTGAACGGTATTTTGAGGGGTCACTTGACCATTGCGCGGATTGGAAGGCACGTAAGAATAGATGTATTGGCGGTATTTGACGTTTTTGTGGTTCAGCAGGTTGAAAAAGCTCAAGTTGGCCTGCACGCTGGTCTTGCCGATGTGGAAAGAATAAGTAGTGGCCAGATCAACCCGGTGGTAATCTTCCAGGTAAGAAATGCGGTTTTCCGGACTGAGCAATTCGCGATCGTTGGGATTATCCAATACCTTGGACAAGTCGGTGAACGGGCGGCCAGAGGCAAAAACATAGGCCAACGAAAAATCAAATTTCTTCCAATTGTATTGGTTGATCCATTTCAATTGATAGCGCCGATCATTGGGGGCAGGAAAAGTGGTTCCTTTCAGGATTTGGGGAAACTGCTGGGTGCTTTTGCTCAAAGTATACGCGATCCATGTTTCATAATGCCGGAACGATTTTTTTAGCAAAAGATCCAAACCTACCGTCTTACCTGAACCAATAAAAGACCGAAAATTTATGGCCGTAGAGTCGTTGGGCAAGGCGGTAAATACCCTGGCGTATTCAACCAGGTTGTTGGTGTTTTTAACATAAAACTCTGCGTCCAGTTCAAAACCTTTCCTGCGGTAATTTCCCCCGAGCATAATGTTGTGCGCCGACATCACCGGAAATTGCCTCGGATCCCTGGCCAGCACCCAATAGGGATAGGTGCGGCCGTAGCGGTCTTCGTGGTAAAACTGGTACATAAACTGCTGGTAGATGCTCCAGGAGGATTTCAACTGAAAATCATCGTTTACCTTGAGGAATAAACCCACCCGTGGAGATAAAAATGTACTGCCTTCGTAGCGGGTTCCACGAAGTCCAAGATTAACACTTAAGGTTGAATCCGCCAGGGAATTTTGGTATTCGCCATAAATGGATTGCTGTGGTGACAGCCCATTTTGTTCGAGGATGGGTTTCTTGTCTTCTTTGATCAGCAAACTGGCTTGATTGAGTACATTTTCAAAACCAAATACTACTTTTTGACGGGGGCTGAGTTGCCATTCATTCTTCCAGTTGACATCCCAACCCTGGATGTGGTTGGAGTGGACGTTGGAAAAATCAAAAATAGGTCGTTTAAAGTTGCTCACTTGTTGTACTGCACTTTGCGCATAGCTGCGCTCAATGCCATATTCTGAAAAGGCGATGTTGAGGTGGGAACTAAAATGGGGGGTCCATTTTTGCTGAATCTGCAAGCCAATCCCTTGATTAAACCAATCTGCACTTTCGTCATAGGTTTCATTCACTACCTCCCGACGGTTGCCGATAATCTGCCCACTTTGGCGTTTGTATGCATAGGCATAATTGTCTTCTCCACTAAAATAATTCAGGTCTGCACTGAATTTTTGGGAAGGCCGCCAGCTCGCTTTGAAGTTGGTATCAAAAAAACGGAGTTCAGGTTTTTGGGATACGACCTCCTGCAAAGCTTTTATACCCTGTCTCATTTTGGGAATGCGGGATTCTTCAACCTTGGCATCGAGCAAGTTGAATAACTTGTTATTGGCCAAATTCTGATTGGTAATGCGCCCTGCCGCCATCACTCTAAACTGTTTGCCAATGGGCACATCCAACAGGACACTGCTGGTAATCAGGTTGACGTCCACAATGGCTTTGGCTTTGGTATCTCCAGCAAGGCGTTGCGGGGAACGAATGTCTACCACCGCCGAAGTTCGGCCTCCATATTCAGCAGGGAAAGCATTTTTGTACACTTTTACCTCATCTACTATCTGCGGATTCACGATGCTGAAAATGCCAAAGTAGTGGGTCACATTATAGAGCGTGATGCCATCCAGAATGATCAGGTTTTCGTCGCCACTGCCACCCCTGATGCTGAGGTCGGCAGAAAGGTCGTCGTGCGCACTGATCCCGGGCAAGTATTGCAAACTGCGAAAAACATCGGCTCCATTGACAAAAGAAGGAAGCCGTTGGAGTCCCTGACCGCGAAAAACCGTAGCATCTTCCAGCAACTTATTAGATATCACCGGTAAATGCGCCGTCACCGTAAGCCCCTGCAACTGTTCTATTTTGGGGGTGAGTCTGATTTTGATGTCAAGAGGATCAGTTCCCGCTTGAATCCAGGTCTTGCGGGTTTGGTAACCCAGGTATTGAACGGCCACTTCGGTACTGGCGCTGGCATCTTCAAGGTTAAGCTCAAACCGCCCTAGTTCGTCACTGATAACCCCTTCACCTTGCCCGCAAAGGACATGCCCAAAAGGCAAGGGCGCCAAGGTCCAGGCATCAATCAGTACGCCGTTTATTTTTCTGGGAACCTTTGATTTTACTTCGCTATTGGTAAAATTTTCCTCCAAAACGACTTTGCGTACCAACACCTGGCTGGAACCTGAAATTTGGTATTCCAAGGGCAGCCCCACAAACAATTGAGACAATGCAGAGGATAAATCTTTGGCATTGATCCGCTTGGAGATTCGAATATTGGCAACAGCCGAGTTTTCAAAAGAAAAACTGATGTTGTATTTTTTTGAAAAAACATCAAAAATGCGTTCTAATGCAGTATTCTGAAATTTTTCATTGATAGAAAGCTTGGACTGGCCCGCTACAGAGCAGGTGAAAAGGAGGAACGCAAGCCATAGGAGCTGAGGCTTTATGGACATGGTTGTTTTTAGTTGAAAAGCGGTCGGTTGCCCTGGCACTTCGGCTTCGCTCAGTGACCGGTCAACCCACCACTCATTTTACAATAATCAGGTTTCCGCGTTTGCTGGTCTTCAGTCTGGATGGCCAACACGCTTTGTACAAAGCAGTATCTAGATTGTTTCCGTCAAAATTGGTGGTAACTTTGACCCGGGCAATCTCGGGCGTAGTTTGAATTTGCACCTCAAATTGTCTTTGAATTTCTTGAAAAACTTCATACAAAGGAGTGTCGTTGAAGTAAAACTTGCCTTCTTTCCAGGCACTCAAATGCTGCTCGGGAAAGTCTGTATAAGGTACAACCAAAACGCCCGCAGGGTTGGCTTTAGTGATCAGTCCTGGCGTTAAAATTTGCTCCCCTTTGGGGTTGGATACCCTAACTTTTCCAGTTTCACACGATACCACGAAAGAAGATCCTCTGGCCCGTACATTGAAGCTGGTACCCAGCACTTCCACTTGGCCTTGTTTGGCTTTCACCAGAAAGCGACGGCCTTTGGTCACCTTAAAAAAGGCTTCCCCTTCCAACTCAATTTTGCGAGTGACCGCCCATCTCCAGGGATGGTAACTGATGCTGCTTGCTGCGTTGATGGCAATGGTAGATCCGTCTGGCAATTGATGCGTCACATGCTGGGCTATCCCGGCACTCACTGTTTTGGTAGGATTGTATAGAGCAAAAGCCAAAAGCAAAGTCACACATGCTGCTGCTGCGTAGCTCAACCAACGCCGCAGGGGAATAATCCTGGTTTCGCGAATTGATTCAGGTGCTGCAACAGGTTGAATTACAGTTGCCTCTGAGCTGGTGGCTAGATCGATCCGGCTCCATAAAGCGTCCAAAGATGCCGTACTGGGTTGCTCTTCCTTTACAGTAAGGGCCTTGGCCAAAATACGTGCTTCCGCTACTTCAGCCGCTTTTTCAGGGTGCTCGTTGAGCCAGTTTTGCCAAAAAACGGCGGCCTGTTCATCACCGGCCCTGACCCAGCGGATGAAAGAAGGTTCCTGGGCAAAGTCCAGGGCAGAAAATGATGTAAATGTTTCTGGTTTCACATATTCAGGGTTAAAAATTACAACTTGAATAATTCATCTAAATACGCACTTCTTGTCTTATCGGTGTAACTCATTTTGCAAAGACCGAGTCCACTCTGCATCATACTGTAGCAGGATCCGTCGGAACGGGCATCATCCAGGTGGGTACGATTGAGCACGCAATGTCCCAACTCGTGAAAAACCACCATCTCGCGTTGTAAGGCACTCGCCGACTTCCAAAACGTTTGATCAACCAGCACACGCTTTTGTCCGTTAGAGATCGTCTGGCATTTGGCAGCCACATTGGTTTCTGCCAAGTCAGTAATCGTGCCGCTGTAAGGGCTCATGTCCAGGGTTAGTCCTCTGGTAGTAGCTTCGGCAGCAAAGCTGTCGAATAAAGGTTGCAAATCGGTATCAACGACAATTGTTTCTTCCTTGCTACACGAAAAAACAGTACATACAAGCAAGGAGAGTACAATGAGTTTGTGCATTTGTTTGGGTATTTTATAGTATAAGCCAGCAATTAAGTCTTTGTACTCACAACAATTGAAAAAAATTGCAAAGCCATACAATAAATGCAATCAACAAGATTTGCCGCAACGCTTCGAGCGCCCGATGCGACAGATTTCGCGCCGATTGATAGTTTAAATCCATGATTTCACCAATCTGGGCATAGTCCATATCCGCAAAATATTTAAGGTAAAGCACTTCTCGCTGGCGCTCGCTCAGGGCGGCCATCGCGATTTTGAGTTTGGCCTCTCGTTCTGCATCTATTTCTCCCTGAATCAGGAGTTGGTCAATGCCAAAATCAGCCTGAAAGTGGCGTTCCTCAGGCTCTTCACTGGCAATTTTTTTCACTTGCCGATCCAGGGTTTTGACGATTTTGCGCCGGAGGGAAACAAACAGGTACTTGCGGATGGAATCAGTCGCAGAGATTCTTTGCCGGGCATCCCACAATTCGATAAACAAGTCCTGAATACAGTCTTCTACCAATTGAGCATCGGGCATGAATTTGCGTCCATACTTCAACAAAACGGCAGCATGATCGCGGTAGATGAATTCCAACGCAGCTTTGTCTCCTTCTTTCAAGGCTTGCCAACGCTCTAAATCAGACATTGAATAACATATTAAAGGGACGAACCCCATGAAAATTGAAAAAGAAACGCATACAATTCTTTTTGCTTTTGTAGAACATACAATTTTTAAAAAAAAATTTCAAAAACCTGAGTACAAGATAAGAATAGTCGGCTTACTGCAATAAACAAAGCATTCTTAACCCAAAAAATTCCAAAACATGTTAAAGTCCATTTTGAAACTGAGTGTGTTACTCACCATTTTTGCAACAGTCCTATTCACAGCTTGTCAAAAAGATTCGTTTGTAGTCGATGAAGAAAACTTTACACTAGGTGACCCACTTTTGGGCCAAGGTCCTCGTGGCCCTCGCGACAGTTCCCACTGCTGCTTTGAGTTTGTGTTTCCCATCAACGTAAAATTGCCAGGTGGCGATATATTGGTGATCAAAGGAGAACGCGAACACAAAAACTTCATTGACCGTTGGAAAAATGCCAATCGTAATGGCCGCCCAACCATCATTTTTCCAGTAGACGTTACCCTGCAAAACGGCTCAACTGCCACCATCAACAGTGCAGATGAACTGAAGAAATTGATCGAATCCTGTTTGCCCGATCGCCCAGAACCTACTCCATGTTTCAAAGTCGTATTCCCAGTACAAGTAAAGATGCCGAACGGTACACTGGTGACCATCAATACCCCTCAGGAATTTGCCGATATGCTGAAGAAATGGCGGGAGAACCATACCGATCCAGCTTCACATCCTGAGATTGTGTTGCCTTATAACGTGACCAAAGCAGATGGGACTGTTGTAAAAGTTGACAGTCTGAATGACATCAAGAGAATTTTGCTGGAGTGCAAGCCCGGCCCAGACCGTCCAGGCCCAAGCATTGATCTTCGCCCATGTTACCGCATCGTTTTCCCAGACACCATCAAGCATCCTGATGGCACCACGGCAATAGCCGCTGATGCAGAAGATTTTGCCAAACAAGCACTGGCATGGCGCAAAGCACATCCTGCAGCAGTTGGTATAAGCATCGTAAAATTGCCTTTCAGCATTGTTTACCGCGATAGCAAGGTTGCAGTAATCAAAACTGCGGAAGACCTCGTAAAAGCCAATGCCAAATGTGCGAGCATTGACCCAACGCCTTGCTTCGATGTGGTATTCCCAGCAAAGGTAAAATTACCAAGTGGATTGATTGTAGAAGTGAAATCTGCTGATGCCTTTAAGGAGCTGATTGAAAGATGGATCAAAAACAACCCATTGTCAACGGATCGTCCAGAACTGGTTTTTCCTTACCGCGTCAAAACCCGTGACGGCAAAACCACAATCATCAAGGATAAAGATGATTTCAAGAAGCTGTTGGCCAATTGCCGCTAGGCGACCTGAATAATCCCAAAACAAAACGACACATATTGAGCTTGAATGTATATGGGCCGCCGAAGCTTTTTCGGTGGCTCTTTTTGTTTGTACTGCATTTTTATTTACCTTCCCTTCCTCATATCACCGTGCATGCAGACCGAATTCGAATACCTTCAGCAACTCGCTCAATCCTACTATCAACTTTCAGCGGATCCCGAGCAGATGTATACTCACCTGAAAAATTTGGCCCCTCAGGTGATTCAACAACTGCTGAACAAATACGATCTTCCCGATCAGCCTTTTCAGCCCATTCACCTGTTGCGTATGGAGTGCCTGCGCTTATTGTTGAGCGGGCAGCCAATCAACGCTGAAAAAATTGAAGAGCTCAAGCAAAGAATTCGCCAAAAAAACCTGACCTATTTTGCCCACCTGGATACAGCTACCCTGCAAAAATTGAATGAATACCCCGTAAGCAACCGCGATGTTTTTCATGGTTATCAAAAACCCTGGACGGTTTTTCTGCCCCTCATCTACGAAGGCGAAACACAGGCTACTACTCGGGAATACCTGACCCGCATTGGTCAGGCCTTGAATGTCGCGCTTCAGCTCAAAAAGTATGTGGTGAAAATCGCCGACTTCCGCTGGGCATCCCCTTTTGGCACCAATGTGGCCTTGGTTTCTTTGCAGGTACCCACATTCAGAGGGCGGGGAAATAAAAACTCGAACCTGTTTGCATTAAAATTTGGCGACATCACCACTGCGGGAAAAATTGCTGGAGAAAACCTTAGCCCTGATAAAATGGTGCTCAACCAGCTTTGGTCTGTTCAGACGTATGATGAGGTTGTGGGCATTTTCGAGCAAATAAAACCTGAAGTAGTTGCCTTCAACGATAAAATTTTAGGGATTGATTCCGAGCTGGAGGCTGCGCCCAAAACAGGTCAAAAGTCCTACC
Source organism: Haliscomenobacter sp. (assembly GCF_040403615.1). Lineage (NCBI taxonomy): Bacteria > Pseudomonadati > Bacteroidota > Saprospiria > Saprospirales > Haliscomenobacteraceae > Haliscomenobacter > Haliscomenobacter sp. The sequence continues at coordinate 28,061 of NZ_JBBAKG010000062.1, forward strand.
GTCCAGCACCAGTGCAAGATCATGCAAACAAGCTGGAAGAACCCCAGGAACCTGTCTACATCTCCCGCTACCGCTACGAAGATGACCCTGAGCGCCCTTTTATTTCTACCGAAACCTTTGTACGACTGGTGCATTTGCTCAAGCGCAAGCGCAATGTCATTTTGCAGGGGCCTCCGGGCGTAGGCAAAACTTTTTTGGCCAGCAAATTGGCTTATGGCCTGATGGGGTACAAACAAAATGAGCAAATTCAGCGCTTGCAATTTCACCAATCGTACAGCTACGAGGATTTTGTCCAAGGCTTGCGGCCTGCTCCAGCCGGCGGATTTGAGCTGCGCAATGGCGTGTTTTACCAATATTGCCAACTGGCACATGCCCATCCCGATCGGGCTTACTTTTTGATCATCGACGAGATCAACCGGGGCAATTTGAGCAAGATCTTTGGCGAGTTGCTGCAACTCATTGAAGCCGACAAACGCGCCGAAAATTACGCCTTGCGCCTGACCTACAGTGCCGAGGCTGACCCGGATTTTTTTGTCCCACCCAACCTCTACCTGATCGGCACCATGAATACCGCCGACCGTTCATTGGCCATTATCGATTATGCCTTGCGGCGGCGATTTGCCTTCATTGAAGTAGAGCCTTGCTTCGACGCGCAGTTTGTGCATTTTTTGCAACAACAAGGTTTAAGTGCAGGGCTGGTGCAACACATTGCCCTGCAAGTGCCCAAACTCAACGAAGAAATTGTACGCGATCCCAATTTGGGCAAAGATTTTCGCCTGGGACACAGCTACTTTTGCACTTATGCTCCTGCCATGGATGAGGGACAATGGTATCAGGATGTATTGCGCTATGAGATCCGCCCGATGTTGGAAGAAATGTGGTTTGACCAACCCGATAGAGTAGAAAAAGCCTTTCAGTATTTGGAAAAAGATCGACCATGATCCCAATCCAAAACCTGTATTACTTGCTGAGTTATGCTTGGAACACCCTGGAAGAAGCGGAGCGGGTGGCCATTGACGCAGAACAATACCATCGATTGCCAGATCTGTTCGCCAAAGTATTGATCAATGGCTTGAAAATATTACTCAAACGGGGATTGGATCGCGATTATCAATCGCAAGAGCAAGAAGTAGCAGGGGTAAAAGGTAAACTCAACTTTAGCGCCACCCTCAAATCCAATCGTTTGTGGCAGCAACATACCATTTGCGCATTTGATGAATACAGCGCCGATATGCCCAGCAATCAAATCCTGGCCGCCACGATACAGCATCTTTTGGACACTCCAAGTCTGGATAAACAACTTAAAGGTGAATTGCAGGGCATCCAGCGCATGTTTCCTCGGGTCAAGACCATTTCGTTGAGCAAAAAAATCTTTGCACAAGTTCAGTTGCGGCACAACCAGCGGATGTATGGTTTTCTGCTGCACATTTGTCGCATCATCGCCGAAAATCTCTTGCCCACTGAAAATCCAGGCAGGTTCAAATTCGTCGATTTTCGCCGCGATGAGCGCAAAATGAACCGGGTTTTTGAGTCTTTTCTGTTTCGTTTTTTCCAAAAAGAACAAAATGAATATTGGGTGCGTCGGGAGCAAATCCGTTGGCAATGGGATGCCCCGCAAGACCCTCAACACCTCAGCTACTTGCCGATTATGGAAACAGACTTAACCCTGGAAAGCAAATCGCGCAAAATCATCATCGACGCCAAGTACTACCGATCTCCCCTGGGAGGAAGCCGTTTTGATGCCGACAAACTGGTATCGGCCAATCTTTACCAGCTTTACAGTTACCTGCTCAATCAGGCACACCGCGACGAACGTTCGCGGGTAGCCACAGGCATGCTGCTGTATCCTCAAATTGATGCTCCATTGCGCCTGGATTACCGCTTTGGCGAACACCTTCTTCTGGTGCGCAGCATCAACCTGAATGCCAATTGGCGAGATATTCACCAGAATCTCCTTGAACTGCTTTAAAAAAAGGATGGCTCTGCGATTACTTTTAAGTCGAGAGCCACCCCGGGAATAGTGTCAAACAAAAACGTAACAGAATAAAATCAAATAGTCCGTTTTGGATAGTACGGCGCTTTTCTCACAGTATGTTATTGTATAAAAAGGATAAGGAAATGAATTTCCTCTAATGAATGATCAGTTTATGGACTTGGCCCAGGGACTTTCCATCCCGATCTACCCAATGCACAAAGTACATCCCTGTGGCCAAATCCGGTACGTCCACCTGAACGCCATAGGTGGCATCTCCACTCCAAGCTTGCGTTTTTATCAGTTGCCCCTGGGTGTTTTTAATCAGTATAAATGATGTTGTAAACTGATTTTCAAGTGGAGTATCTTCTCTATCCCCAATCTGCAAAGGAGCATCTACCTGTTCTTGTACCCTGGGTTTGAAATAAAACGTTCCTTTACTTGGATTTGGGAAGATGGCTGAGGCTTCCCTTTCGGGCAAGCGCTCATTGCTGCGGGTGATAAAGATCGTGGAAGCCATAATACTGGTATCTCCTGCGCTACAAATCGAGCGCACCCGCCATTCATAGGTTCGGCCAATCCGCACACCACTTACACTGGCGCTGGTATTGGCGGTTACCACACTCGCCCACTTGCTTACGCTGGGTTTGAGTTGTCGAATCTCCGCCAGGTATTTGTATGCATTAACGCCTTCCCAAGCCAAGGTAACTTTAGTACCCAATAACGTTTGTTTGATGCCAATAGGCGTAGGGCAGGTGACCTTGTTGGTGCAAGGCACGCAAGATCCGCCACAATCTACCCCGGTTTCATCGCCATTTTGGCGGCCATCGCTGCATAAATCTTCTTTAGAAATCTGTCCTGGGCTGGAGATCCCTGGCGAACTGGAAATTCTGTTCCGAAACCCACCCGCTGCAAACAAAGCTTGCATGCGGCGTGCTTGCCCAGCAGTGAATAAATTCATGCAACCATCATCGGTGTAATCCATGAAATTCTGCACCATCAATTTGCCGCCGCAGGAAAAAGCATCCTTGGGGCAACCGTGATTGGCATCATCAGAGTCAGGCGTATCGGCTACCATGTCATCTATGGAGCAATCGCCGTCGCCCCAAATGTGGAACAGGTTCAGCCAATGCCCCACTTCATGGGTAGCAGTACGCCCCCGATCAAAAGGTGGTTTGGTATGACCGTAACGGCCAAAAAACTGGAAATCGACCACCACGCCATCGGTGGCAGCGGGGCCACCCGGCAATTGACCATAACCCATGATGTCGCCATCCAGGTTGCAAACCCAAATATTGAGGTATTGCTGGGTCGGCCAGGAATCGATGCCCCCAGTTTTGCTAAACTTCACATCGTCATAAGTAGAAAATGTGGAAAACGGAGTGTATCTCCGGCGAATGCCGTTGGTCGATGTTCCATCAGGGGTTCGATTGGCCAATTGAAATTGGATGCCAGTACTTGCAGCCTGTGGCCAGGTCTTGTCTGCATCGGGATTAATGTGGCCGAAATCTTCGTTCAATACTCGAATCTGCTCAAGGATTTGTTCATCCGAGATGTTTTCAGTTGCCGTGTTGTACACAACATTGACGACAACGGGAATCAAGATAGCGGGAGCATCTCTTAATTCTGGTTGGCTCGCAAAAAGCTGAGTCTGTCGCTCAATAAGCGCTCGGCTTTGTGTTGCAGATGGATTTGTTTTCGCGATGAATTTCCAATGTTCTAAAGTGGCACAGTTGCGTTGTCCGACAAGAGCTTGTACAAAGAGTATTGGAAATAGGAAGCATGTGAGTGTTCTTGTACTCATGTTTTTTTGTGATTACAGTGTCCAAAAAATTAATACTCAACCCTTTGGCACTTATTTACCCCTAAGATTAATGCATCAAGGTGGCTAGAGTGTAAACAACAAGACAAAAATCTCCCTCCTCAAAGAGAAGCCACCTTGGTAGTCTCGTTGTCAGTTTTTGGGTGCAAACAAGTAATTGTTGGTACAGAGATTTGGCCTGGATGTGCGAAATATGACTCCTTATGCTTAAGTTTGAGCTGCAGTCAAAAACCCATCATGGAGCAACAAAGGCAACCAGACAACCGCTGTAAAAATGGATTTGAAATAAACCTGTTGGAAGATTGAAGTACCTGAAAATGGCTAAACATGAAAAAATCGCAAGGGAGGAGAGCGATATTTCGACAGTAATATTACAATTCTTTTTTTGAACATCCTTATATTGGGGTGACTTTTTTCATTTTAATGTCATTTTTTTTCAAAAAAGTGCTGCCCAGCCGGAATTTACGACCAAGTTTAAACCTTTTTTTAGTCCTTTTTTAGCTTAAAAAGCAAACCAAATTGACCTTAATCGTTGACAGCGAGCTAAGTTCAAAACACAAAACTACTAATTCATATTCTATTGTAAATTGACACTTACATGACAAGTTTAAACCAGCAATTCCGGAAGATCCTGGTAGCCAATCGTGGGGAAATCGCTATTCGGGTTTTACGCGCCGCATCAGAGTTGCGCATCGCTACAGTTGCGATTTACACATTTGAAGACCGTTATTCGTTGCACCGCTTCAAAGCAGATCAAGCCTTTCAAATTGGTGAAAACAACGACCCCCTCAAACCCTACCTGAACATTAAGGAGATCATCCGCGTAGCGAAAGAGAATCAGGTGGATGCCATCCACCCAGGCTACGGTTTTCTTTCCGAAAACGTTGGCTTTGCTCGGGCTTGTCGGGAAGCAGGAATCACCTTTATCGGGCCAGATCCAGAAATCATGGATCAATTGGGCGATAAAATTGCAGCCAAAGACATCGCCCGCAAAACGGGTATTCCGCTGATTCCCGATAGTGAACTTGATTTAAGCACACCTGAAATTGCACTCACCGAAGCACGTCGCATTGGTTATCCTGTGATCATTAAAGCCGCAGCTGGCGGCGGTGGTCGTGGGATGCGGGTCGTACGCGACGACGATTCAATGGCCAAAGAATACAAAGAAGCCAGCGGAGAAGCCCTCACTGCTTTTGGAGACGGAACGGTGTTTTTGGAAAAATTCATCGAACGCCCCAAACACATTGAGGTACAAATTTTGGGCGACCGCCACGGCAACGTTGTACACCTTTACGAACGCGACTGCTCCATTCAGCGCCGTTTTCAAAAAGTAGTGGAAATTGCCCCTGGTGTAAGTATTCGCAAGGAAGGCACCAAGGAAAAACTATACGCTTATGCCCTCCAACTGGCACGTGCGGTAGGCTACAACAACGCTGGAACCGTCGAGTTTTTGCTCGACGATGAAGAAAATGTCTATTTCATTGAAGTGAATCCGCGCATCCAGGTGGAGCATACCGTGACCGAAGAGGTTACTGGAATCGATTTGGTGCGTTCGCAAATATTGGTGGCCCAAGGTTTCCCCCTCGACAGTCCTGAAGTGGGCATTCCAAATCAGGAATCCATCGAGTGTTCTGGCTGCGCCATCCAATGCCGCATCACCACCGAAGACCCTACCAACGATTTCAAACCCGATTACGGAACCCTGATTGCTTACCGCAGTCCGGGTGGTATGGGCATCCGTTTGGATGCCGGTAGCGCCTTTGCAGGTGCACGCATTTCTCCTTTCTTCGATAGTTTGCTGGTCAAAGTAACCGCATGGGGCCGGGATATGCCTTCGGCAGCGCGCAAACTGCACCGCGCCTTGCGCGAATTCCGGGTGAGAGGGGTCAAAACCAACATCGGCTTTTTGTTGAATTTGCTGGAAAATGAGGATTTTCAAAACCACAATTTCACAGTCAATTTCATCAAGGAAAATCCTCAACTGCTCAAATCCAGAAACTGGCAAGACAGTGGTACGCGGCTGCTGCGCTACGTAGCAGACGTCATCGTGAACAAAAACCCCGACGTGTCTTTCCGCGATCCCAATGTGGTGTTGCTCAATCCGGTTGTGCCCAAATTCAATCCAGAAGAAGCTTTCCCCAAAGGGAGCAAAGACAAACTGAAAGAATTGGGCCGCGAAGGATTTGTCAACTGGCTGAAAGCCGAGCCACAAATTCAATACACCGATACCACTTTTCGCGATGCCCACCAATCCTTGTTGGCGACGCGGGTGCGGACTTATGACTTGCTGAAAATTGCCGAAAGCTATGCCCGTCACCACGGCAGCCAGGTCTTTTCAATGGAAGTTTGGGGTGGTGCCACTTTTGATGTAGCACTGCGCTTTTTGCACGAATGCCCCTGGGAACGCCTGGAACAAATCCGCAAGGCCATCCCCAACGTGTTGCTGCAAATGCTCATCCGGGGCTCCAATGCCGTGGGTTATGCCGCCTATCCCGACAACGTGATCGAGCGCTTCATCGAGGAAGCGGCCAAAACGGGCATCGATATTTTCCGCATTTTTGATTCGCTCAACTACGTGGATTCGATGAGGACAAGCATTCGCACCGTTCGCGAGCGCACCGAATCTCTGGCGGAAGCTTGTATTTGCTATACCGGAGACATCATGGATCCGAAGCGCACCAAATTCAGTTTGCAGTACTACCTGGATCTGGCCCGCAGATTGGAAGACGAAGGTGCACACATCCTCTGCATCAAAGACATGGCGGGTTTGTTGAAACCTTTTGCGGCAGACGTACTGGTCAGAGAACTGCGCCAGGCCATCGATATACCGATTCACCTGCATACCCACGATACCTCTTCGATTCAGGTAGCGACTTACCTCAAAGCCGTAGAAGCAGGCGTCAATGTGGTAGACCTGGCCTTGGCCTCGATGAGTGGCCTGACCTCACAGCCCAATTTCAACTCCTTCGTAGCCATGATGGCGGGACATGAACGGGAAAACCCTATCCCGCTCCACATCCTGAATGAGTTTTCCAATTATTGGGAATCAGTGCGCCGGGTATACCATCCTTTTGAATCAGAACTGCGGGCAGGATCAGCAGATGTGTACGAACACGAAATACCGGGCGGGCAATACTCCAACTTGAGGCCACAGGCCCGTGCTCTTGGACTGGAAGACAAGTTCGAACTGGTAAAACACAACTACCGGGTAGCCAACGACCTATTTGGTGACATTGTCAAAGTCACCCCATCGTCAAAAGTGGTGGGCGACATGGCTTTGTTCATGACTTCCAACAACCTGAGCGCCGAAGATGTGATCAAGCGGGGCAACTCGCTAGCTTTTCCCGATAGTGTCAAAGCTTTGATGCGTGGAGACCTGGGACAAGTTGAAGGAGGTTTTCCGGCGGATGTTCAGGCAGTGGTGCTCAAGGGAGAAATACCGTATACCGATGCCCCAAATGCGCACATGACTCCCCTGGATCTAGATGTAGAATTTGCATCCTTTCAGGAAAAATTTGGCTTAAACACCAAGTTCCGCGACTTCCTGTCGTACCAGATGTACCCCAAAGTGTACGAGGAATACCACGAATCGAGCCAGAAATACGGCGATTTGAGCCACTTGTCTTCCAAGGTCTTTTTCTTTGGCATGGAACCCATGGAGGAAATCATCATCGAGTTGGCCAAAGGCAAAAACATCGTGGTGAAATACCTCAACAAAACCCAGCCCGATGAATTGGGCAACCGGGTGGTATTTTTCCAACTGAATGGCCAATCGCGGATGCTGTCGGTACGGGATAAAACCGCCAAAACCGAGTCGATCGCCCATCAGAAAGTGAGCAAAGCCAGTGATGTGGGTGCGCCACTGCAAGGCAGTTTGGCCAAAATTTTGGTCAAAGAAGGCGATGCGGTACAGGCCAACACGCCCCTGTTTGTGATCGAAGCAATGAAAATGGAAAGTACCATCATTGCACACGCGCCAGGTACGGTGAAGAAAATTCACCTGAAGGAGAAAACGCTGGTGGAGCAAGATGATTTGATCATCGAGCTGGAATAAAAGTTGCTCGACAATTTAAGCTGAGTTTGGGGATTCCCGAGCTCAGCTTGAAACACCTATAATTCACCATTCAATGATAACCTTTCGCAGCGCAAATCCCTCCGACGAAGCGGCCATTGCCCGCCTTCATGCACAAAGCTGGCAAAAGCATTACCGAGGCATTTTCAGCGATGATTACCTCGACAATGAGGTGGTACAAGAACGCGCCGCCGTTTGGGCCGAGCGTTTTGCTAACCCGCAAGCCAATCGGCACATCATCCTGGCCGAAAACGGCGATGCACTTTGTGGATTTGCCTGCATCGAGGCAAATGAAGATCCCATCTTCGGCAGTCTGCTCGACAACCTGCACGTATCCAGCGAAGTTCAAGGCCAGGGCATTGGGGTGCAGCTGATCCAACGCGCAGCGCAATGGGCAGAATCGGCAGAACCCAATTGTGGTTTTTATTTATGGGTATTGGAAGACAATCATTCGGCACGCAGGTTTTATGAAGCAATGGGGGCAATCAACGAGGAAACGATACCGCACGAAAATCCAGATGGCGGCACGTCAATGGTGTGCAGGTGTATTTGGAAGGAATGTGGGGATGTGTACAAACGGTAGAAGCTGCATGAATATTAGCATTAATAACGCTCATTACGCACAAAACGCAGTATTCAGGCAGTTTCACACGATAAATTTTACGGATGTGCTGGGCAGTTGAACTGCTTTTGAGTATTTGTCAATTTTTGTCTGATACAAAAAGTAACCAAAAAAATCAAGGCTGTTTAAGACTTATTGTAATGAGAGACTGCTTGGTTCAAAAATGGTCTTTTTTCCCTGCTTTTCGTTTATTTTCTCGTCCGTAGCGCTGTCCTGTCCCGATTTATCGGGGTACGCACTCCAAAATAAGCCTCAATCAGGAAAAAATTTATGCTGAGCTTGCCGAAGT
>NZ_JBBAKG010000063.1:0-22831 GCF_040403615.1 Haliscomenobacter sp.
AAATTAGAAGCCACACAGGGCTTCTGCCAAATTAGAAGCCACACAGGGCTTCTGCTACTAGTTATACAACCATTCTTCCCACCTTTTGTACAATACATTTTCCTTTTGCTTGCTCAGCAATGGCGCCAACTGTGCCATGTATCCATCGCGTTTTTGGGCGTAGCGGTCGTTTTCCTGATCAAACCAGCGCTTTAAATCATTGTTGGTATTGGCATAGCCAAAAACCTTGAGCAAGCCGTAAATGTGGTCAAGTTCATCCAACCAGGACTTCAGGGCAGCCAATTGCGACATCACGAAATAGGTTTGGATATCGGCTCGCTCGGGGATTTCTCTTTTGGCTTGATCGATTACAGACAAAGCTTTTTCAATTCTTCCCGCTCCGCTTGAATGGACAATGTTTTCTTCGTAGTGCTTCTTGATCTTTTCCATTAAGCTCATCGCTTCTGCCGCACTGGGGCTGGTGCTGCGGTTTTGATTTTCCTGTTTGAGCTTTTGAATGGCGACATAAGCTTGATCGGCGAGGATCAAACCCTCTAGCGCCGTCATCATGGCCGCTTCTCGGGGGAGGGGTACGTCAGTGTCTTTTAGCGCAATTTTAGCCGCCAGAGCGCTTTCTGTAGCTTGTTGGTAGAGTCCCAGTTTCCAGGCACTCAATGCACGCAGGGAATGGGCATTGCCCAAAACCCCATCGGCTTTGAGTTTGCTTTCGCTTTCGAGGGCTTTGTTGACTTGCGCAAATGCTTGCTGGTAAAACAAGTCGGGTGTAGCAAAACTCATGGCCTGAGCGCCCGCAGCATTGGGTTGATCCAGTACAGCTTGTTCTCCAAAAACGCGGTTGCTTTCCAGCGCCGCACCTTGAGAAAAAGCATTTTGGGCTTGGTCGAGGTAATTCAATTGAGCGCAACTGTGCAACATCAACCCGATGATGAACAGGAGGAATAGATTGTTTTTCATGGCTAAAGGATTGTAGAAATATGCTAATGGTTGATATAAGTGATTATTGCAGGATGAATTAGCGGATCAAAGTCACAAAGCCTCGGTATTCTTTTCGCTCTTCTTTAGGATTCAGGTAAGTCACCAATACGGTGTAAACACCCACTGGTAGAGGTATTCCCTGATTGAATTTTTGACCATTCCAGGTCTCCTCAGGATTGATAGACTGGTACACCATTTCGCCCCAGCGGTTCCACACGTTGATGTTGAAACTGCGCATGCCTTCAAAAACTCCTACTGCGCGCAATTCGTCATTGACCGAATCGCCATTGGGGGTAAAAGCATTGGGCAAAAAATACCGCACTTCGGGATAGGTTTTGAGAATTTTCACCACACTGTCCTGACACCCAAAATTGTTGTACGCAAACTGGGTAATGGAAAGGGTGCCCAATTCGGGTGCCGAAGCCGAGGGATTGTGATCGGTGTATTCCCGCCCATCGCCAAACTGCCACAGCCAGCTTACGGCATCTTTGGATTGATCTACCAGCTGAAAATCAGGAAATACATTGCTTACCTCTGGGGGATCAATAACAAAGGCTGCTTTGGGCGTAGGTTTGACGAGGATCAAATTTTTAAACAAGGTATCGGTCAGGCAACCAATCGGGGACACCAGTTTGAGCGATACCGAATACAACCCATCATTGTTGTACACATGGGTTGGACTGATCTGTTTGGAAACGCCCCCATCTCCAAATTTCCATTCAACTTTGTAAGTCGTATCGATAGGGGAGGACAGGTTTTGAAAAACAACCCGCCCCGGTTCACAACGCTCTACTTCATCTGGCGCAACCACCAACAAGGGCGGAACCGGGAAATACCGCAAGGATTTGCTCAGTGTAGAAACACACTGGTTGGTGTCGCGCACCGTCAAGCTGACCACTTTGACCCCTGGACGGAGGTAGCGATAGCTGGGATTGGGCACTTTGCTAATGGCTTTGTCGTCCAGATTCCAGGTCCATTCGCGAATGAATTTTGAATTGGCGGTCGATCGATCGGTAAATTTGACTGCACTGGCGGTGCAAGTATCGTAGGCAAATGAAAAATCGGCTTGCAGCAGCGGCAAAATATGCACCCAGATCTTGGCCGAATCGGCGCATTCAAAACCTTGATTCAGAATTAGTTTGCCTTGGTAACGGCCCGTATCTGGAAACTGAATGAATGGGTTCCAATCAAAGCTTTGGGCGGTTTTGCCGGTTTTTAAATCAAAATTCCAGCGCACTTGTTTGATCACTTCTACGGGGGTACTTTCGTTGATGAGGTGCACCAACTTGCTGCCACAAGAGCGAACCAGGAATTCTTTCTCGTCTATTTTCAAATCTTCCTTCACATCAGGGCTGAGCTTTGGACTACACCCATTGGTGATGTTGAATTGAAAATCACGGAAAATTTTTCCCAATAAAACGCCTTTTCGATACTCGCGTACACATACCCCTACCGCAAAACGTCCGATGGCGCTGGGATACAGCGTAATGAGCCCGGTTTGAGGATCGATGATCAAAGGCGGATCACCAGCTACCGGCGACTGTGCGGAGTAGGGAAACCGATAATTCAACGCTGCATAAGGAGGAGGACAAGCTGGCCGAGGGGAGGTGCCAGAACAAGAAAATGCACCCTGCCCGTTGAAATTACCTGCCCCTGCCAATGGTGCACAAAGCTCATAAACGAGGCTGTCGCCATCGGTTTCTATCGCCTTGTGTTCGTAGTACAAAGTGACATTGGAGCAGATTACAGTGGGTGGGATTATGGAGAATTCTGGACTATTGTTGCATACCTTTTGGGCTTCAGGAGTAATTTCTATGGTGTAGGTTACGCCCGTTGATCCCGCCAAACTGATGTTGGTCATGGTTTCATCCCGACAGCAACGCTGATAAGATACATGATAGCTTAGATCAGATAAGGGCAGATTGAATCTGAAAATGTAAATTCCTTCTTCTACGCATACATCCGGAGGTACCAAACAAGGGTATTCCGGTGGCGGGATATTGCGAATGCTGGTTCTGGGTACGTTCAGACTGCCAATGGCGCTGGCTTGGTTGCCACACTGCTCTGGGCTATTGCAGCGGTAAATGCCGATGGATGCCTCAACGTCCAGTGGCGGACAACCAATGCAATTGCAATCCCGGTACATCCGCAGCGTAAACTCGTAATCCCCCTTGCCCAGGCATTTGTAACTCATGGCACCCCCAATGATGTGGCGGGCTTCCAGGGAAAGGAATCCGAAGCAGGTTAAAAGTAGGAGTAGTGTTTTTTTAGCCATGAATTTACTTTTTACATTTCCACTACCACCAGTTCTTTTCCTTCAAACTCCTCCGCCGTCCATTTGATCCGATCCTCCCAGGAGATTTCAGTTGACGGTTTTAATTCAAACAATACCAAATAGCCCCGTTGTTGACCGAGCGTATCCAGGTAACGTTTCAGTTGAGTGCGGCCTTTGGGCAGGGCTTGGGGGTTGCGTTTGAGCTTCATTTCGATGACGTGAACTTCGTTCTTCCAGTAGATAGCCAGATCTGTACGCCCACTGCCCACGGCCATTTCGCGTTCGATGCGGCCGCCATCGCTTGCGGTGAGCGAAGTCGAACCGTTGATGATGCGTTGTAAAAAAGCCATCAACAACAATTGATGCCCGGCTTCCTTGTATTGGAAACGCCCCAGCCAATGTTCGGAGTTTTCGCGGTAAAATTGTTGGAAGGCGCGGAGCAATTTGTCCATGTCAAGCGATCCATTTGCACGAACAAAAAGCGGCGCAGTGTATTCTTCTTTGCCAGTAAAACCGCCTTGAAAGCTACTGTTAAGTACCCGCGTGATGATTTCGCGGTAAATGGGGTTGGCAAAAGTGATGTTGCCATTTTCGGCTTTGACGATGCCCAAATCGAGGCAATAACGCATGTTGTCGTCCCAGTCATCGCTAAACAAGTCATCTCCACCTACAATCGCCGTAACGATCTTGCGTACCCGATCTTCTTTGAGCTTATCGGCCAAACTATCAAGATGTGTTTGGCGAGCTGCGATGAGGTTTTCTTTAGCAGTTTCGACCAAGTCCAGGGTGATCGGTTTGGTGTAATCGTCATTGAGGATTCCACTCACAATTTCATTGGCCAATGCATTGGTCAACCAAGGTTGGCCTCCAGAAAATTCATACAACTTGGCCTGTACCTCTGCTGGAAACTCCTGGCCTGCATTTTCGGTATGTTGTTCCAACAAGTTTGTTACATCTGTTTTAGAAAAAACAGGCAACAAGAACGACTTGGCTTTGACATTGAATGGAGAGCCAGTGCCGATGGATGGATTGTCACCTCGAGCTTTTTGCTTGTATTCCCGGATGTCGCGTAGGCCTACTAAAGCAATGGATTGAGGAAAACCAGTGGGACGAGTTTGAAAACCATCGCGTAACTGGCGCAAAATCGAAACAAGTACATCATCATACAATGAATCAATTTCATCAATGAGCAAAACTATCGTCTTGCTTTGCGCAGCTGACCAATCCGATAGGTATTCTCGGAAAAGATTTGCGCTGGCAATATAGTTTTTTGGATTTGGGGGCATCTCGCTACCGGTCAGAAAAACCTTAGCCGTTAAGTACATGGAGCTAATTAACGCTTCACTAGCAGCTTCAACTCCAATGCTTTGGTAGCTTGCGCCTTCTAGAGAACAAACCGTAGTCAGGTACTTGCCTTCCCGATTGAGTCGGTGCGCCAACTGGTGCAAAAAGGTCGTTTTCCCAGTTTGACGCGGAGCATGGATGACAAAATATTGCTGTTTTTCGATCAGATCGTACACCTTATCGTAAATGCCCCGAAAGGGATCAACCATGTAGTGATCCTTGGGATTGCACAATCCGGTCGTGTTGAAAAACTTTCTCATGGGGCTAATTTACGAAATGTTGGCAGGAAAATGTGTTTTTCAGTTGTGTTGAAGTGCCACAGGTAACTTTAGTTTGGTGAGAAAAAAATGGACACTACGGTTGGAAATTGTTTTTTTTTTGCACTACATTTGCATACATAACAGTGTTGTAACAAAATCAATAAAATTAGGAGGGACTTAAAGTGTGTTGTGTAGTGTTATTGTGTGTCAATAACACCTTATAATGTCATGCATTATTCATAATTACTTAATTTATAGAACGCTTATGAAATTGATAGAGCAACTGCAACTACTGGATCGGCTCGACAGCCTGATTCGCCGCAAAGGGACTGGGAATTACCAGGCTTTGGCATCAAGATTGGGAACATCACCTCGCAACGTTTACAATTTACTAGAGAATCTTAAAGAATTTGGTGCGAAAATTGAGTACTGTAAGCTTCGAAGCAGCTATTTCTACGCAAATGAGATTGAATTAGATTTCAAAAATTTACTTCAGGCCAATAAATACGATAGCTGAAATTATTTTAAGAAAAACGTTGTGATTGCAGAATTTTTGCAAGTCCTCAAAGTAATTTTGAAACATCATTAATGATCATGTCACGGCTTTTATTGGGCCCATAAAGGCAGTGACAAAATTACAGCACAGGTTTTGGCCTTTTCTGCATGCGAATTCATCCGACCGAAATATACATCAATCTTTCGTACAAAATTCAAATGCAATGAAAAAGGTCATTCCAACGACATGGCTCAAGGCCATCACTACTCTGTATTTTCTGTTGATAACCCTTTTTACTTCCAGTGCACAACAAGGCAATTGGGAGATTGGAATTGGTTTGCGTCCACTGAACTTGAAAGATGAACCCTATACTATTATTTTGAAAAAACATCTTTCCTCCAAGATTGGGTTGCGATTTGGATTAAGCGGAATGTATAGCTTAAGTAGCGAACATTTCGAATATACACATCCTTATTTCGATACGATTCATTCATTTTCGTACAGGTATACTTTGATTGATACCAAAATGTACCTAAGTACTTCATTGGGAATTCAATATAGGATTGGTAAACGAAATCCTAATTCAAGGTTTTTTTGGTATGGAGCAAGTGATGCCTATGTTAAGTATCACTTGGAAAAGCCTGATGTTCCAGATGGCGTTTATTTTCCCATTGTTATGATGCGCTTGGGCGATTATATCGTTGCAGCGGATTATGATCAACGCAAAACTCTTACGGTAGGGGGGAGACAAGGTATTGGAATTCAGTATTTTATTAATACTATCTTTTCGGTTTCTCTTGAAGGTGGCTTTTTTTATCAAGCTTCTTTTTCCAAAGTAAACCATTTTTTGTTTGCAGGCCTTCATAATGAAACCGTCGGAAATGGAATCATTGCGGGGCCAGGCACAATGAGGGAATATGAGGATTTTCAATTAGGGTTTAGTCCGGTAATGCAACTGGCTTTTAATTACCATTTTTAAATCTTAAACAACAAGAGATGAAAAAACAAATTCTTGTATTAGCTATGCTTTTCGTCGGTTTTATCTCACATGGTCAAAACCCCACAGTCACTATAAGCTGTGGATCGGGTAGTTGTTTTTCTACCGATCCTTCACCAATTAGTTCTAGCTATTCGGCTACTATTAATAATGGAGCTTACACAACAGCAAATGGTTGGGTTAGCAATATTTTTTGGGCTGCAACTTCAGGTACCTCCTGCTGTGGAATTGGCCAAGGCACTCCATTCTATACACTACAGTGGAATAACTCAGTAAATTCCCCTACTAGAACCATCAAAGTGACCGTTACTTATACTAAGTCTGGCCAACCCAATAAGATTGTTTCAGATGAAGATGTAGTAGTAGTCAAGCACATTGGGCCAATTACTTCAATGACCATCCCCGGAGCTAGCCCAAGTAGTCCTAGCAATGGAGGGACAACCTTATTGCCATGCGGAACAAGTGGGCTTACTATCAGTGTACCAACGCCTACTACTGATCCTGGGGTGGGAGTATCCTATGTATGGTCTTTGCCAAATGGTTGGACAGGCTCATCTACCACCAATTCGATTTCAGTTACTCCAAATTCGGGAGCAAATGATGGGGTGATTTCAGTTTCAGCGAAAAGAACGGATGGGAATGTTGCTCGAAGTTATTCCGTGAACATCACACGGCCAAGGGTTACAGATGCAATCATTACCAGTGTAAGTTGGGCCCCGGATGACAAACCACTTTGTAACAGTGAAACCAGACAATTGTCAGGAACTTCTACAACAAATGCTACCATTTATAGCTGGAGTACTACCGGAGGTACGTCCATTACTGGTGCAAGTAATCAATCTATAGTAACAGTTAGTGGTTCTTCTAATGGAACTCTGATGCTTGTAGCATCTAATGCTTGTGGTGTGTCTAAAAATCGTACCTGGAAAATTTACGCTAACACTCCTCAAGTGGCAGGTTCAGAGGTTTTGGTGGATGGGCATCCCAACTATTACCCCAATTATACCAGTGGTAGCTCTTACATCAGCATTCAAGGGGGAGGTTCTTGCCAATCTTACAAATGGGATCTTTTTGGAGGCAGTGGTTATTTCTATCCAGGTTATTGCAGTTGTGGATACTCTTACAATGGTATCACTTTTGACCATTGCAATGCTGGAAATACTTCCACCAGTAGCTCTATGTCTATTCGTATTCGCACAGCCAATCGCTGTGGTCAAGGCAATGATGTGATCGTGCCATTACAAGTAAGCGGAGGCGGTGGCTTTTTTCGGATGAGTAGTCCCAACCCAACTACAACAACTATTGCTATTGAACTAGACAAAGAAAAAGCAAAAACGCTCAATTCTTTGAGCTTAATCAGTGCTATCCAGTCTAAGGTTGCCCGCAATTTTGACGTAAATGGCGCAAAAAGCACTAAATATTTTGACAGCAGTAATTTGGTTTCTTTTGATGTAAGTACGCTGGAGCGTGGCTTGTATTATGTTGTATTGAGCTTTGGAGAAAATAACAACTACCAAAGATTTAGTGAACTTGTCATCCTGCGTTGATCAAACCCAACAATAATTTAAGTGTGAAAAAAGGCTAATGCCGCGCTAGCAACACGACGGCAAAAGCCCATTTATTAACTATATTAATTGTACAAACGTATGAAAAATCTTCGAGTTTTGGGCTGTCTAGCCCTCGTTTTTTTGCTTGGCAGTTGTGCAAAAGAGCAACTGGAGCAAAAAACACTAAAAACACCAGCCTTTAAAGTTCAGGATGGTCGTTTGGTATTTGCCGCTGAAAAAGATTATTTAGAACTCCGTAATCTTTTTGTTGCAGATCAGGCGCAAGCACAGGAACTACTGGATGAAACCAAAGGGTTCATTTCTATCCGAAAATTATTTGATCAAATTGACTTTGAACAGTACAGTCAGCTTCCAGTGGATCAAGTACTGAATGCTTACCCAGGCATTGTCACTTTGGAAAGAGATGGAAAAGACACTTATGTTGAAGAAAACGCCTTTGGTTTTATGTATCCACGCGTGAATAACCGAGATGGAATATTCCAGATTGGCGATACGATCTACAAGTCAACCCGTACGATGCTTTATAAGTTTCATGTGCGGCACTTGGGTGAGGTTGCCAATTTGAATACTATTCCAGGAATTTACTCCCAAGAACTGAAATACGAGTCTTCTAACTCTAGGTTGAGGAACCTCCAAGAAGATTGTGAGAGTTACTATGATAGCAACAAGTACAAATTAAAAGGCCGCAATGGCAGATCTGGATCGAGTACTAATTTTTACATGTTTGCCGAGTCTGTACATTACAGAAGAGGAGCGTTTAGCATTTGGTTCAGAGAAAACGCCACTTCAATAAGTGTTTCAACTTCAGGAACTTCTAGTAACCCGTTGGTTCAAAATGTTGATTCATGGAATTTTTCAACAACTACCAATAATTCTGATAGTAAAGTTGATATAATAGCTTCGGAGAGAACTGTTCCGAGCATTAATCGGCAGATTAGTTTTTCAATGAGCTCTACTCATAGTATGACTCAAGGTGGGGGGAGTTACAGTTGTCCAATTACGAATGGTTGGTCTGAATAGCCCTTTCAAGTAAATTGAAACAAAATACTAGCGGAGAAGATTATAGACCAACCATCTATAACTTTCTCCGCTCTTTTCTTCAAACCTCCAATTCATGCAAAAACTTCGACACCCGCACTTCCTATTGCCGTTTTTATTAATCTTCAGTTTTGGGCTATTTGCTCAAAAGACTAGGGTCAACCTCAGCGGCTACATCAAAGAACAAGGCAGCAAAGAACCCTTGGTAGGCGCTAACATGTGGCTACAAAAACAACAAACCGGTAGCTCTACCAACACTGATGGCTACTTCATCATCAGTGCGCCACTACAGCAAAAAGATACGCTGATCGTCAGCTTTGTAGGCTATCAGTCGCTCAAAGTGCCCCTGTCCATGCAGCGAGATACGCTGCTCAATCTTGTGTTGTCGTCCTCCGCAGTTTTACAGGAGGTAACCATCGTTGCCGATGCGCCCGCCCTGGCGAGGGAACAATTTGGAAGCACTACACTCAGTGGCCAACAGATCGAAAGTATTCCAGCGTTGTTGGGAGAAAGCGACGTCATGCGCGCCCTGCAATTGACGCCAGGAGTTCAGGGTGGGGCAGAAGGTTCCACGGGTTTGTTTGTGCGAGGCGGCACTCCGGGGCAAAACCTGATCTTACTGGATGGCACTACCATTTACAATACAGCGCATTTATTTGGATTCCTGTCGGCATTCAATCCCGATGCGGTAAAAAGTGTCAACCTGATCCGCGATGGTTTTCCGGCTCGGTATGCCGGTCGTTTGTCCTCGGTAGTGGATGTCACCATGAAAGATGGCAACCAGGAAAAACACCGCAAAGAATTATCGATTGGAATAATTAGCTCTCGTTTTTTTGCTGAAGGCCCCCTTAAAAAGCAAAAGACCTCCTACATGGCGGCCGTACGTACTTCCTATCTGAGTTTGATTGCTTTACCTGCTGCCATCCAATACCGCAGTGGAAAACGGGACGAACTCAATTCCTACTGGATGTACGATGTCAACCTGAAATTGACCCATGAAATCAGCGAACGGGAAAAAATTTCCTTGAGTTTTTTTAATGGGTATGATACCTGGGCGGTGCGCCAACGCGCTTCAGAAGACAGTTATGACTTTGGATTGGACTGGGGCAATGCCACGCTCGCCTTACGCCATACCAAAGCACTGGGCAAGTCCCTGTTTCTGCAAAACGTAGTCAATTACAATTACTACAATTACCGCTTGATCAATCGTTTCAATAGCAGTGATGGCAAATCAAGTTTCATCAATGCCTCTTCAGTGCGGGATTTTGCGGGGCGAAGTGATTTGAATTGGCATGTTTCACCAGCATTCAGTTTCAATGCAGGCATTGATTTGAACAATCAATACTTGCGTCCTGGAAGAACCAATTACAGTGGCGAAAGCCAATTTTTAGGTGCAGACAGTACAACTCAAAGAGGGACTCAACTGAATAATTTGGGTGCTTATTTGAGCCAACAGTTTAGACCTTTTAAAGGGCTGATGCTGGAAACGGGTCTTCGTTTCAATCAATATTTCACCCAGGAAAAACAATATTCATACCTTGAACCGCGCCTCAAGTTGAATTACAGTTGGCGCAGCAGCCAGGAGGCGGTTCAGCTTTCGTTCAGCCGCATGAGTCAACCTATTCATTTGCTTTCTACCAATGGCGCGGGCTTGCCCAACGACGTGTGGATCCCGGCCACAGCCCAATTTGGCCCCGAGCAGAGCTGGCAAGTGGGCGGAGGCTACCGCTGGCAGCATCGCCGATTGGGTTTGGAGTTGGGTTTGGAGGGGTACTACAAGGAAATGCGAAATCTGATCGACTACCGCCAAGGATTGGATTATTTTGAAGTGAGTGGCCAGCCCTGGCAAAACCTGGTGAATGGCGAAGGCCGGGGGCGCTCTTATGGGGCAGAGTTTTCTGTGAACAAAACCAAAGGAAAATTGACCGGATCATTGAGTTACACCTGGTCTAAAACGGATCGCCAAACTCCGGGAGTAAACCAAAACCAGTGGTATCCTTTTCGTTATGATCGGCGGCATGATTTTGCCCTTACCGCACAATATCCACTCAACAATGGCTGGAAAATTGCCGGTACTTTTGAATACCAAACCGGAGCGGCGGTGACTTTGCCAGTGGCGATTCAACTGACTTTAAACGAATCACTTGTGCCTAGATTTGTTTTTGGCGGACGCAATAATCGGCGTATGCCAGACTACCACCGCCTGGACATTGGCCTCAGTCATACTACCGAGAACAAACGGAGTGGCGAGGCTCAAACTTGGTCTTTCGGGATGTACAATGCATATGGGAGGCTCAATCCTTATTACGTTGATTATACTGCCTTCTCTTATAATCAGGATGGAAGGCGTGTGATTGAGGGAAATTTTGGCCAACGCACTTTATTCAGATTTGTGCCTTATTTAACCTGGGCGAAAAAATTCTAATCCAATGAAAAACAATCTGTCTGTCTTAGGTTTATTGCTGTTTTGGGGCTTTGCATTCTTTTCTTGTGATAAGGATTATAAATACACCTTCGATGGATTTGAGCCCAAAATGACGGTCAATGCTGAAATCAGCCCTCAGGAAGGTTTGGTGGTGCAGGTATCTCACGCTAGTCCCCCCAGTGGCAAACTTGTTCCTATAGAGCAGTTGTGGATTACTGATGCTAAAGTAGAGGTTTTTGAAGAAGATCAACTGTTGGGTAGTTTGAGTTATCAAGGTCAGGGACTTTACAAGCCATCGTTCGGCCTTCAGCCAAAGCCAGGTTTGAGTTATCGCTTAGAGGTCAGGCAGAAGACTTATGGTTTGGTGAAATCAGCATCGGTAAGCGTTCCACTTGCTCCCAAAGTTGAAAACGCCCACATCGCTCTGCTGGATCGGAAATCAATCAACAATCTACCTTTGTACGCCATTCGATTTACCCTGGAAGATGAAAAAGTGGTTAATTTTTACAAAGTGCAGGCAATTGGTCGCTCTCGACTCACCGCTGCCATAGTTCAACCGTTTGTAGAGCTTCATGACGATAAATTCAGCGAGTTGTGTGAAGCAATAAACGCCAGGCAATCCCTCTATTTGAAAGATGTTTGCTTCAATGGCCAAAAAGTACTTTTTGACTTTGAAATTGAAATTAGAGACGTGACTTTAGTAAAGGAGTCTGGCGATTTTGAAAGATTCCCGACTGATTTTATAGAGACCCGACTGTACAGCGTCACGGAAGATTACTTTCTTTATCAACGCACCGGAAACATCCCAGAAGACTTCTCCCTTGCTTTTTCTGATCCAGAACCCCTTCATTCCAATATCCAAGGTGGCTATGGCATATTCAAAGCGTTTAACTACGCGAAATATGTTTTTGCGATTCGTTGAGAAGCTTAGTTTTGTA
The DNA here is from genome assembly GCF_040403615.1 of Haliscomenobacter sp. Lineage (NCBI taxonomy): Bacteria > Pseudomonadati > Bacteroidota > Saprospiria > Saprospirales > Haliscomenobacteraceae > Haliscomenobacter > Haliscomenobacter sp. Next base: position 12,317 of record NZ_JBBAKG010000063.1, read on the forward strand.
GATGCCTATACGCAAAACTTGGCAGTGGGCAGTGTAACTCAAAAATCAGCATTTATGAAAACCTCAACCCTTTTATGCTTATTCGCGCTAGCATTCCCATTCCAGATCATTGCTCAGGTGACTAAACCCTTAAAAAACACCATCCTACTAGAAGGCGGGGCGGTGATCTTTGGCAAAGGTGATTATCGGGGCTTTGGCACTGCAGTGGTATACACCCGCGATTTATCCAAATGGTTGGATTTTAATGTAGGTTCGGGCGTTACACATGCCAGTAATTTTTCAACACCCATTGATCCCCTTGGTAAATACAGTGTCACCGTGTTTTATTCGCTTGCGGGTATTGGCGTCAAGCCTATTCGTATTGGAGAAAAATTTGCCTTGAAGTTAGAAGGAGGTTTAGCTCCCAAATACATATCCAGTGCTAGAGATAGGTATCGAAGGGATTACTTAACCAAAGACGGAACCCCGATATCCGTAATTTATCAAGAAACGTATAAAGGATTCAAACTAAGCACTTTTATCAGTGCAAAACTTCAGCTCAGCTTGGATCGATACCATTTTGCTACCGGGATTCGAATGATTAGTGAGCCTGACCCGAATTCCATTTTTTTCGGGCAGATAGGTCTGAGATTTTGAAAAACAAAAGGAAACAGCGCAACGTTTAATCATTTAACCTTGAGTTAATCCTCTTTTGCTATTTTTAGGCACTTAAACAAAGTTCATCAATTTCAACTCTGCTCATGCGCGCCCAATTCCTAATTTACATCCTGGCTGCTTTTGCGGTTACCTTCCTTTTGGGGTTTGTCGTTTCTCCACATTTTTTTTGGTTATTGGTTTTAATCGTACCACTTGCGGTGATAGGCTTCCGCGACATGTTCCAGCCGAGTCATGCCCTTTTGCGCAACTTCCCGGTGATAGGCCATGGCCGCTATATGGCAGATTGGATGCGCCCAAAAATCTATCAATATTTTATTGAGTCAGATACCGATGGTACCCCCATCAACCGAGACAAACGTTCCCTGGTTTATCAACGTGCCAAAAAAGAGATAGATACCGCTCCTTTTGGAACCCAGCTGGATGTATATGCCGAAGGTTACGAATGGATGGCCCACAGCATCAGGCCCAAAGATTCACACGTGCTCAATCACGACCCTCGGGTGCGCATAGGTGGGCCACAGTGCAGTCAACCCTACGACCTAAGTATTTTTAACATCAGTGCCATGAGTTATGGCTCCTTGAGCAAAGTTGCAGTACTCGCTCTCAATTATGGCGCACAAATGGGAGGCTTTGCGCACAATACGGGTGAGGGCGGCATCAGTCCATACCATCTTGAAGGCGGAGGAGATTTGATCTATCAGGTTGGAACTGGTTATTTTGGATGTCGTTCTGATGACGGTGGTTTTTCACCGGAATTGTTCCGGCAAACTGTAGCTCATCCACAGATCAAAATGATTGAATTAAAGCTCAGTCAAGGGGCTAAACCTGGCCACGGAGGAATTTTGCCCGCAGAAAAAAACACCCCGGAAATCGCTGCTATCCGAAAAGTTACACCTTACACTCAAGTTGATTCTCCTTCCTATCATCGGGCCTTCGACACCTACGAAGGTATGCTGAAACTCATCCAGCAAATGCGCGAACTGGCAGGTGGTCGGCCAGTTGGGTTCAAGCTCTGTGTTGGGTACCTGGAAGAGTTCAAAGATATTTGTAGAACCATCCGTCAAGTTGGTATTTATCCCGACTTTATCACTGTAGACGGAGGAGAGGGAGGTACTGGAGCAGCGCCTTTGGAGTTTACTGATCACGTTGGCATGCCATTCCGCGATGCACTGGCTGGTGTTGACAACATCTTGCGAGGGTTTGATTTGCGCAAGGATATCCGCATCATTGGTTCAAGCAAAATCCTCAGTGGGTTCAGTATTTTCAGGGCTTTGTCCCTTGGTGCCGATGCCTGTTACAGTGCAAGGGGCATGATGCTGGCCTTGGGATGCATCCAGGCGCTGGAATGCAATAAGAATACTTGCCCTACCGGAGTTGCTACTCAGGATCCGCAATTGATGAAAGGCTTGGTCGTAGACAGTAAAAAATTCCGGGTTGCCAATTACCACCGCAAGACGGTAGAGGCATTCGTTGAACTACTTGGTGCTGCCGGCCTGGAACACCCCAGTCAGTTGCACCGGGGACTGGTATACCGCAGGGTTTTGATGCACGAAGTAAAACGCTACGACGAAATTTACCCTTATGTGGAAACTGGGAGTCTGATTTGAAATTCACATTAGCTGTAAGCATCCTTGCTACTTAAAAGTCCCAAAAAAAGCTTAACTTATCTTGCAATGCCGATCGATGTATTTAATGAATTGAATGAAAAACCTTATTTTCAGGAGTTTATGCAAACAGAGTTGAACATGCTTATTTTTGATCCCATTGAAAAAATAATTTTGCAATGGATAAATTAACCCACTACGAGGACATTATCAAACGGATCATTACCGAATACGCAACTACGCGGAAATTGGTCAACGGCCCGAATACGTCCTTTCAACTGATTTTTGATTCTGAGCATCACCACTACCAATTGTACCGAGTAGGATGGGAGGGTTTGGAACGCGTCCATTATTGTGTTTTTCATATAGACATCATCAATGATAAAATCTGGGTTCAAGAAGATGCAACTGATTACGACATAGTTGGTGTTTTGGAAGACGACCACCATGTTCCTAAAGAAGATATTGTATTGGCATTTCATGCGCCATATAAGCGGCCTTACACCGGATATGCCGTAGCCTAAATTGCAAAAGCCACGACTTGATCATTTCCCCAATAATTTTTCAATTTCTGCAAGTTTGAAATTGATGGTCAGTGAAATTTGCCCCGCTGATTCAAGGCTCGGGTTCTTATTGGTCAGTTTGAAAACTCCTAAAACGCCGCCTTCACCAAGTCCTCCAACAAACCCCTTACCTCTTCCACATTGGCCAGGGTATACCTGGCTGCACTTTGCTCTAGTCCCACTTTTACGGTATAAGCATTCTCTTCCGGCAAGACCCGAAAGGTGTCCTCATCGGTGCGATCGTCGCCGATGGCCAGGATGAAATCCCATTTCTGCTCGTTGAGCCAGCCCAGAGTAGCTTTGCCCTTGCTCACGCTGGCGTGTTTGACTTCCACTACCTTGTTGCCTTCCATCACTTGCAGATCGAGGTTGGCGGTGATGTACAAGAGGCCATCGCGGATTTCGCGCACCCGTTTTTCGCCCAGATCGCGGTCGATGCGGCGGTAGTGCCAGGCCAGGGAATAGTCTTTTTCTTCCACAAACGAACCCGGAGTACGTTCCACCAAATGCTCCAATACAGGCCGGATGTCCGCTTTCCAGGTATTGGACAATCCCGGGTTGATCTTCCACTGCCCATCGCGTTTGATCCACACCCCGTGCTCGCCAGCCATATCGATACCCAGTGGCCCCAGCCAGGCCTGTAGCGTCTGGTGATCCCGACCACTGTTGATGACCAGTTTGTTGCCTACGATGCCGCTCAACTGGCTCAAAACCTGCATCAATTCGGTATCCGGGGCAACAGCTTGCGGATCGGGGTGAAACGACATTAGTGTGCCGTCGTAATCCAGGATGATCAGTCGGTGTTGCGCATTCCGGTAGGATTCCAGCAAGTTGTGCCGGTGTGTACCTTGTAGCAGCACCATATTGTTGAAAGCTTGTTGTTGTTCCATGAGGCTTTTTTGTTCGGCTACAAAAGAATTGGCCCAGTGGCGTACATTGTAGCGTTTAAGGTGTTGCTGCATGGTTTCCATGCGCCAGATCTGCTCGTTTTCGTTCATTTCCAGGGCTTGCTTGATCGCATCCGCCATCTTTTTGATGTCGTGCGGGTTGACCAGCAGCGCGGAGCTGAGTTCGTTTGCTGCGCCGGCCATCTCGCTCAGGATGAGCACGCCTTTTTTGTTGTCATTTCTCGCCGCAACGTACTCTTTGGCCACCAGATTCATCCCATCGCGCAAGGGGGTAATCATGGCAATATCGGCGACCTGATACAAGGTACTCAATTCATTGAAGTTCAAGGAACGGTACAGGTACTGAATGGGCATCCAGTCAAACGAGCCATAGGCGCTGTTGATTTTACCCACCAGCGTATCTACGCTTTGTTTGAGTTTGCGGTAATTGTCAACATTTGAGCGGGAAGGCACCGCAATGAGCACCAGCGAGACTTTGCCCTGATACTCCGGGTAACGCTCAATAAACTGCTCAAATGCCTTGATGCGCTGGGGAATGCCCTTGGTGTAATCCAATCTGTCGATGGAAATGATGATGCGCCGATTTTTGGCCAACTGTTTGATTTTGAAGGAATCATCATTGGCATACAAATCGATCTCGGGATGGGCATATTTTTCGTAATCGATTCCCATTGGAAATACATCTACGTTGATCAGGCGATGGCCTACCCGCAACTTGCCATACAGGTGCTCGTACCCTCCGATGCGGTAGGCGGCGCTCAAAAAGTGGCGCATGTAGCCGAAGGTGTGAAAACCGATTTGATCGGCGCCCAATACGCCTTTGAGCAAGGCTTCGCGCCAGGGAAGCACCCGAAAAATTTCGTAAGAAGGAAAAGGGATGTGCAGGAAGAACCCAATGGAATTTTCGGGGGCAAATTCCCGGATCATGGCCGGGAGCAACATCAGTTGGTAATCGTGTACCCAGATCAGGTCATCGGCACGCAGGATTGGGCGGAGCGCATCCGCAAATTTTTGATTGACCAGGCAATAAGCTTCCCAATAATCGTCCTGGTAAGTGGTATACTGCGTAAAATAATGGAAATGTGGCCAGATGGTTTTGTTGCTGAACCCTTCGTAGTACAGCTCGATTTCTTTTTTGCTCAAAAAAACCGGGATCAATCCATCCTTCGTCAATTCTTCGCGTACTTGCTCCTGCAGCTCAGGCGAGGTGATCTCTTCGCCTGGCCAACCTATCCAAACTCTTTCCAGCGTGCGGTCTAGGGAGTTTAATCCAGTTGCCAAGCCTCCTGCACTTTGCTTGTAATTCAAGCCATTGCCATTCAACTGGATGGTAATCGGAAGTCGATTGGATATGATGACGATGCGGCTCATAAAAAGTTGAAATGGTTAAAGTTGAAAAGCTTGGTAACGCAGAAAAAATTACTTCCCGCTCAAAAAATCGGGAAGTAATTTTTTGCGTCATACTTGGAGTTGTAGACAAGCACAGCACTTTGAGGTGGTCTGCATTTTATCAACCCTTCAACTCTAAACTTTTCAACTATTCAGTCTTTTTCTTACGGCGGGTTTTGAACATTTCTACGATTTCTTTTTCCTTGAGGAATCCAAAATCTACGAAGGCCGAAGAGACAAATTTCTTGATGTCTTGGTAATCTTTTCCACGTTTGTCCACAAAACGAGTGAGCGCCTGGGAAACAAAAGCCATGGAAAGGTCTTTTAAACCCTGGTTGAATTGCTCATTTACAAAAATGCGCATGTAAATCGCAAATTGCTTCGAAATGTCGAACAAATCTGGATAATTGCGTTCTTCCAAATTGCTGATGAAACGATTGAAATATTGGAAGATTGTTTGGCGCACACATTCATTGATCGTAGACATCCCTTCGTGTTTGTTGTAAAACACTTTGACCGCTTCATGTGCTTCATCGCTGATGTAGCCACTATCGTGAATGATGTCCAACAGTTGGTAGTATTCGCTCAGCCTATCATTGTAGGTTTTGTCCACGATGGCCGACATTTTTTTGTCGGATTCTGGCAATACCTGCAACACCGGATGGTGGTGCAGTTCCATCAAAAAATTCAAAAAGCGCTCGCCGAATCCAGGGGTTTTTTCCCGAATTTTATTGAAGATGTTGCTCAATTGCTTGCGGCTCGCATCATTGAGGTCATAAAACATGGCATAAATCACCATCACCTGCATGTGCTCGGGAGTACCCTGCAAGTCATCATTGGCAATGAATGCGTCCAGAGGCTCCAACAAACTGGCGTTGTTGGCCTTGATTGAAGCGCGGTGAATCAAGAAAAGCTTGAGCGGATTGAAGAATACCGGCAAATCAGCAGCAGCAGTCGGGAAATCTGCGGTTTGGTAAAAATCGTTGCGAAACTGGTTGTGGTAGCGCGCCAATCCTACTGCCCGATCGCTGTCGCGGCGGTAACGATCCAGTTTTTGCCCTTGCAGGTAATACCGGATGCGTTTGTTGTTGATGCTGTTGATCAGGTTGGTGATCCAGATGTCGCTGCTCAGGGCAAAGCCAATCTGAATGGTTTGTCCAATCCGTTTTTTGAGGATTTCAAAATTGGTGGATTGGCAAATCGCCAGCAAAATATCTTTGAAGTGCTCCTGTGGGCGCACGTATTTGACCTGCTCGTTGACTTCGCCGCGCAAAACGGAGTAGCCCAGGATTTTGGGTAAAAACAACCCTTCAAAGACCGAATCGAGTACAACCAATTCGAAGGGAATGATTTGCAGCGGATTGTCTTTGGCCACCGTTTCGTAGAGATGGGCGATACGTGGCTCATACAACTCCTTCAAGCGCGTGAAATCTTCTTCCTCCTCACTGTCCAGGTAGCGAGCCAGTTCATCAGATTCTTGAATTTCAGAGGCGATGGTTTCCAGTTCTTCCAAGTATTGCTGATCGAGTTCGTACATATGCCTGCTCTTTTTAAAGGCAAACCTGATAGTGCAACTTAAAGCACTACCAGGTCCGCGATATATTAATGATTAAGTATAGCCTTGTTCGGTTGGACAAATTTTCTTGTCCTTTCTTTACAATAATGCAAAGATAATTTTTCTAAAGCGAAACTCCAAGCGAATAGCGTTAGTCTGACGCAAAAATTACTTAGAGCTTGGTTAAAATTTTGATATAGGGTTCAGTCATTGAAACTGAACCCTGTACCTACTGCTTATTCTGCAGTTTCTTCGCTGGTTTCTTCAGATGGAGTTTCCTCTGCTGGAGCATCGGTTGCTTCTTCTTCCACTACTGGTTCTTCCACAACTGCAACTGGCTTAGCTTTGGCTACGCCGGATACAGCAAGGCGGAATGCTTCTTTTTCCGCAGCAGTTTGCTCTACGCGAGCAGCTGTTTTGGTTTCTTTGGCATCAATCCAGGCTTGGTATTTCACCATTGCCTCTTCTACGGTCATAGATCCTTTTTCCACACCACGCATCAAATGTTTGCGGTAATACACCCCTTTGAAACGCAAGATGGCGCGAACGGTATCGGTAGGCTGAGCACCTTTGGTCACCCAATTATAAGCGCGGTCACGATCGATCTCGATGGTGGCTGGCTTGGTCATGGGGTTGTAAGAACCCAGATTGTCGATGAAACGTCCGTCGCGAGGAGAACGAGAGTCGGCGACTACGATTTGATAGAATGGGCGTTTTCTGCGGCCCATGCGCTGCAATCTAATTTTAACAGCCATTGTTGGTTAACAATTACAAGGTTAAACCATAACCCACTTACCTTGATCATCAAGCGGTGGGTTTTGAGCGGGGCAAATGTACGTGGAGTTTTGGGATTTTGCAAAAGTTTTTTTGTAGACCATTAATTTGCTTTTAAAGCATTTCTTGATAGAGATCTTCTTGTTCAAATGTTTATCTCAAATCCCGAAATCTTACACTCAATCGGATCATTTGCATTCGTCTGCACAATCCCCATCTCCGCAGGCCCTGGGCCGATAAATTCGGTAACCTTTTCTTCCAGGTGAATCAAGCCACGCTTGGGGTCGATTTCGAGGAAAGTAAACAGCGGGTCTTTGTAGGGGATTGTATTGCGGAGTACCGGATATTGCTTGTCGATGGCCTCACTTAAGCGAACACGTTGGTATTTTTCGCCCACCCAGCGGTAGGAGGCACTGTTGATTTGGCAATAATGGATGCCATTGATTTGGGTGAGGTAGTTGGTGTGGTTGTGTCCACTCAGACAGGCAATTACTTTGGTGAATCCGGCTTGTTCGTTGGTGGTTTCCAGCACATGCTGTACCTCTTTGGCATTGTATACTCCATACAAGGGGTCTTCTAAGGTCTGGTGCGAAAAGATCAAGGTAGGCAATTTGGTTTGCTCCAAATCCGCTTGTAGCCAACTCAATTGCTCAGGCCCAAGTAGCCGGTTGTAGCCAGCCCAAGGTTTGGGGTTCGGGTCGTTGCCATCCAGAAACACAAAGTGAAAGCCTTTCAAATCAAAAGAATAATAACTCTGCTGAATGCCATAAAATGCCCTGGTTTGTTCACGGGTGGCACCGCCGTCCATGTCATGGTTGCCCAGGAGGTGGTATTTCGCGCCGGGATAAGCATTCCAGATGTCTATAAAACCCTGGTTGGCGGGAATGGGTTGGCAAAAATCACCCATCTGAATCACGAAATCGGGTTTGCGTTTTTTAGCGGTGTTGAGGAAGGTTTCCAGACGCTCATCCGCGTCATACATCGCGTCTTTGTGGATGTCGGCGATCAGGCCGATGCGGATTTTTTGGGCTTTTCCCAAGGGGAAACCCACCAGAAAAGGGATGCTGATTGCGGCGGTGTTTTTGAGGAAGGAGCGTCTTTGCATGGCGGAGGGATGAGGTGGTGGTAATTTTGACTTCAAAAGTAAAAATTCAAAAAAGGAAAAGGGGCGAATGGGAGTTTAAGTTATTGTGAAGATTGGCGGGCATAGCAGCTATTCACTCAGCTCTTACCAGATTTTTGTATTTTTAGCCCAAATACACCGCAAATGCGTTATTTCAATACTTCGGGGCCGAACTTCCCGGAGCAACACTACACGTTATACCGGGAGGATCTTCTGCAAACGGGATTAAATCTGGTAGAAGGGGATCGGTATTTCACGATTTGGGCACCGCGTCAAACCGGGAAGAGTACCTATTTTATGCAACTCAAAAAAAAGCTGCAAAGCAAAGGCTATCGAGTTGCCCTGATCAATTTCGAAAATTTTCAAAAAAGCACCTTTGAAACATTTTCGCAGATTTTACGGTATGCATTTGCTGAAGCAAACATTGAGTTACCTGAAAAACTGACTAGTTTTGCAGATCTTTCGAATTTCATTCATTACGAACTCACTGCATTTAAAATGGTCTTCATTTTAGATGAAATAGAGGGAATCAATACTGAGCTTTTTGGCCAATTCCTACACACCATTCGCAATTTGTACCATTCCCGCCAAGAACATTGTTTAAAAAGTGTGATCCTGGTAGGTGTAAGCAATATTGTTGGGGTAGCCGAAGACAATGCCAGCCCATTCAACATTGCCGATAACCTGAATGTACCCTACTTCACGGATGCAGAAACAGTAGAACTCCTGCAGCAACACGAACAGGAAACCGGGCAGCATTTTGAGCCGGTGGTCATTCAAAAAATCAGTGACATTACCGCCAACCAGCCTGGTTTGGTCAATGGTTTTGCCTACCAATTGGTGACTCGGAATAAAGACAAACCACTGATCAATTACCAAGACTATTTGGCGGTGGAGGAATGGTACTTGACTGAGGCCATCGACAAAAACTTTGCCAATATCCTCAAGCAAGCACGCGCCTTTCGCCCGTTTATTGAATCCCTCTTGTTTACGGATGTTGAGATTCCTTTCCGCATCGACCGCGAAGCCATCAAGGTATTGCATACCAATGGTTTGATCCGCAAGGGAGAAGGGGGAAATGTGCAATTTTGGGTGCCTTACTACAAGAAACGCTTGCACGATGTGTTTTATCCCTACACCAATGGGGAGAAAGAGCGCATCAGTGGAACGATATATGCCGCTGATTTTTTTCTACCAGACGGGCAACTCAATTTGGACTTGTTGATAGATTCCTATAAAGTTTACGCCAAGCGCAGGGGATTTGGCGTGTTTCGAGAGAAAGATGAACAAGGTAAATTTACCAGCATCAAAGAGGCTGGACTGATCTATAGCTTTGAGACTTTTTTGGCAGCGTTTGTGCAGCAAACAGGTGGCAAAAGTTACCGAGAGGCCAACACTGGATTGGGAAAAAGTGATTTGTTGTTGAATATCAAGGGAAGAGAGTTCATCGTAGAAGCCAAGAAGTATTATGGTTTTGCTCAGTTTGAAAAAGGCAAAAATCAATTGGCCTATTATGCCTCGCGCCTGGGCTTGGCACAAGCAGTATACCTCGTTTTTTGCCCCAATAACCTGCGTTATCCCCCACCAGTACAAGAGGAAGTGGAGACAATAAATGGCGTTGAAATCCGAACTTATCTGGTGGATTATGACGAGGATAAGGATTTTGATTGAAATCCCTACCGATGCGGATGCTCCAACAGCTTCGTATCCTCCGACCTGTGTACTATCGGCACGCCCAGCTTATCCAGAATAAAAGAAACGACAATCAGCAGGATAAAGAAAATCAGCACCTTGCGGCCAAAGCTCATTTTTGGCGCAGCGCTAGGAGAGGGGGGAGGAGTATTTTTTCTTGCCATGTTTTTTGAATTAGCCTTCAGCAATCAGCAATCAGCAGTCAGCCTTCAGCAATCAGCAATCAGCAGTCAGCCTTCAGCAATCAGCA
>NZ_JBBAKG010000063.1:22931-36757 GCF_040403615.1 Haliscomenobacter sp.
TCAGCAGTCAGCCTTCAGCAATCAGCAATCAGCAGTCAGCCTTCAGCAATCAGCAATCAGCAGTCAGCCTTCAGCAATCAGCAGTCAGCCCGCAGCACTGGCTGATAGCTGATCGCTGACTGCTGACTAAAAATCCATTCGCATTCTCAAATTGATCCTTCTGGACGTCAAGTAAGTCGGGATGGCGTATTGCTGTTGAAAAACAGTTTTGATCCAGTTGTTGCCCGCCTGATTTTGCACATCCAGCAGGTTGAATACTTCCAGACTCAACCAGGAATTGCGCGTAAAGCGAAGAAAACTATTTGGTCTCTTGGTGGCCATTTTCAGGCGATCCCACAATTGTACCGAAAAACCGATGTCTACCCGGTGGTAGGGGTTAAAGCGGTAAGTATTGCGGTAAATGACGTTGTTGCCCCGCAAGCCATAGGGGAGACCTCCACCTACAGTAAGGTTCAGGTGCATCTTGAAGTTTTCGTTTTTCGGCAGGTAATCCTGAAAAAACATGGAGAGATTGAACAAGCGGTCGGTAGGGCGGGGTACATCCTTGACGGGAGTAGCTTCTTCTTTGCCTACTTCTCGCTCCAGGTGCTGCACACCCAAAATGCGCTCGCGGGCCCGCAGCAAAGAGAAGTTGATGTAAGATTCTGCTCCCGGTACAAATTCTCCGTTGAGCCGCACGTCCACCCCGGTGATGTAGCCTTCCGAGTCGTTTTGACCAGAATAGCGGATGCGCACGTTTTCAACATCGTACGATACTAAATCCCACAGTGATTTGTAATACGCTTCGGTGATCAGGCGAAATTTCTTGGGATTTTTGCCCATGTAAAAATCATAGGTCAAGCCTGCCACAAAGTGCAAGGATTTTTGGGCTTTTAAATCCGTATTCACGGTGCCATTTGGCGCACGCATTTCGCGGTAAAAAGGAGGCTGCACGTACAAGCCTGCCGCCAAACGGTAAGAGATGTCCTTTTTGATGCCCAGGGGTTTGTACAACAATTGGGCTCGGGGAGAAAGCAACATTTCCTGGTTTAGGTCCCAATACGTTCCCCTAATCCCTGCCGAAATGCGCCATTCCCCCTTGGTGTTGTTGCGGAAAGTGTAGGTATCCTGGAAAAACCCATTGAAGCGGGTAGAATTGAGATTGTTGCGTGTTTTGAGTACGTTAAACAAGTAGATGTTGGCCGTATCGTAAGGGATCGAATAGCCAGCCGAATCCAGTCGCTCCCATTCATTGATGCGGTCACTGATGTTTTCCTGTTGCACTTTGAGTGCCCATTGCAAAAAATGGCTGCTGGTGATGTCGTTGTTCAGGTGCGTAGTTTGCAATTCAATCCCACCCCGATGCTCAAGATTGGTCACATCGATGTTGAGGAAGTTGCGCACGTACAAATGCTGGGTGCCGGTACCCAATTCAGAGATCACGTCACCAAAGTTGCCGCTGCCGAAATTGGATTCGATTTGCCGCAGGCTGTAATCCCCAATGATGTCAAAACGCTCGTTTTCGTCTGATCGGAAATGAGAACCCAGCAGCTTCAAAAAAATCGGGTTGCGCTTGCGGTCGGGCAAGTAAGTTAGGGAAAGTCCCTGCATGGTTGTGGTGAAATCATCTACTTCGCGGCCCTCGAATACCGTATAGAGTTGGAGGGCATAATTGATCAAACCAAAGGCACTGGAGCCCTCTTCAGGCACGAAGGTATATTTTGAACGGTTGTAGTTGCTCAGAAAACCCACCTGGATATCGCGGGTAATGTCGTAAGTGAGGTAAGTTTGGATGTCGGCAAAGTTGGGAACGTATTCGCCTTTTACATCTAGCGTACTGAGCAAATAACGGTTGGTTTTGTAACGGGCACCTGCCAGGTATCGAAACTTTCGAAAATCGTCTTTCCCGGTCTTGAAGCTGCCTTCAATGTGTGTAGAACCTCCCAGAAAACTGGCTGCTGCCGAAGCCCTCAAGCTATCGGGGCGTTTGTATTTGATGTCGAGTACCGAAGACTGCTTGTCGCCATAACGGGCTTCAAATCCGCCGGAGGAGAAAGACAGGTCGCGCATCAAATCAATGTTGGGAAAACTCAACCCTTCTTGTTGTCCAGCTCGAATCAATTGGGGGCGGTAGATTTCAAAATCATTGACGTACACCAGGTTTTCGTCGTAATTTCCCCCGCGTACGTTGTATTGCGAGCTCAATTCCCCTCCCGTGCCACTGCTGGTACCCAGGGCAATATGGGGCAGAATACTTTCCAGGTTGCCCGTAGTGGTGGGCAATACTTTGAAACCTTCCACACTTTCGCGCACCATTCCGGCGGTTTCGAGTCGACTTTCCCGCACCACGAATTCTATGTCTGAATCCACTGGCGCCAATTCCAGGTCAATTTGCTTCGAGCTACGAGGAGGCATGGCTTTTACGACCACCACCGATTCTTTGAATCCTACCCGGGAAAAGACCAATTCCAAATCGCGGTTGGCGGGTACATCCAGGCTGTAGCGGCCATTCTCAGCACTTGAGGTGTTGATCTGCGTGCCTTTGATGTAGATGGTGACCAACTCAACCATTTGGTTGTTGGAGCCGTCTTTGACCGTTCCGGTGATGCGCGCCAGGTTGTCTTCCTGAGCAAAGATGGGCATCGACCAGAGCAATGCGATGGTGTATAGTATGGCTTGTTTCATGTTCAGTTGTTTGGCTGTCAGCGATGAGCCGTCAGCAATCAGCTATCAGCCGTCAGCTTTCAGCTATTAGCGATCAGCATTGAGCTGATGGCTCATAGCTGTTGGCTGATAGCTGAAAGCTGATTGCTCAAAATTTATAAATCTCCTCCCCAATCGCCTTCAATTGCGCGATAGTTGCCTCTGGGTCTTTTGCCCCAAAAACACTATTGCCTGCTACCAGTACGTCGGCGCCAGCTTTGAGCAATTCTTCGGCATTTTGGAGGCCTACTCCGCCATCGATTTCGATCAATGGGGAAAGGTTTCGCTCTATCAAACGATCTTTGAGGCGGCGGATTTTAGGAATGGTGCGGTAAATGAATTTTTGTCCGCCAAAACCCGGATTGACTGACATCAACAGGATGAGATCGAGGTCTTCCAGGATGTCATCCAGCAATTCAACGGGGGTGTGCGGGTTAAGGGCTACTCCAGCTTTGGCACCACTGGCCTTGATTTCCTGGATGGTGCGGTGCAGGTGAGTGCAAGCCTCGTAGTGAACGGTAATCACTTCGGCACCAGCGTCGCGGAAAGCTGAAATGTATTTTTCAGGTTCCAGGATCATCAAATGAACGTCTAGTGGTTTTTGGCACAGTTTTCGAACTGCATCGAGGATTGGAAAACCGAAAGAAATATTCGGTACAAAACGCCCGTCCATGACATCAAAGTGAAGCCAATCGGCTTGACTTCGATTGACTAAAGCCATTTCGGCGGCCAATTGAGTGAAATCAGCGGCTAAAAGCGACGGCGCAACAAGGTGTTGGCTCATTTAAGAAAAAATTTTATGTATTGAGCTTGAAATATCCGAAGAAAAGCTGTACTTTGCACTTGCTTTGAGACAAAAATAAAAAAAACCGGTCGGGTAACCCAACCGGCTTTCCAAAAAGAGCTTTGAGAGGCTATCTACATACCAAGGACATCTCGTTTGACATCCTAAAAAATTCTTTGTGAAACAATCTAAATTGTTTCGTTCATGGGATTATAAAATCGTCAAATCGTTTTAACTGAGGTTTTTGTTTTTCTTGTTCTGTTTGTTAGTAGTTGATCGCTTATTTCCTTCTGACAATACAAATGTCATATCTTTTTCCCCCTCTGCTAAGTACATTATTTCAAATTACTGGTTTTTTAAAAGTTTAACTTTTAGATTTAATGCATTGGTTATAAAAGATTTACCCCTCATTCATTCTCTTCTTTTTAATGAAAACCCTGTTTGAATTTACCTGAAAATTGTGCCTTTAAGGCTGTATTTTTTATTTCATCATGCGTAGAAAAATCATTTTTAGACAATCCTGGGCGTTACACCTTAATGTAATAGAGGGATAAAGAAGCTGATCTAAAATATGGGAATGAAAAATATCTATGGAAATACTTGACAATTCCCTGGTTAAGTATTTACCTTTGCATACAATATATTGTTAATCTTGTTCTTCTGTTTTTTTCAAATCGTCCAGAACACTGTAACCATCTGCTTTTATCTCTTCTTTTGCTTGTTCCGTAACGTCACTACCTCCTACTGACCTTTTAAAGTTGCTCAGCTTCCAGCTAGAGTTTTAACTAAATCTTTTCATGATATTGGTTTATGATTAAGTATCGTTTTTTTGCCTGTTTAATGGTATTGACAGCTTGCGAATTTTCAAACCTGCCTTTCCAAAAAGAAGGGACTGCCTTGCTTCAAACCAGTAAGCAGCTAAATTGCACAGAAAAGCGCTACGAGTTTACAATTGATTCGCTTTGGGATGTGGTTTCTACTCGCCTTGAAAAAGTGTTGCCAGATACGATGCCTCCTGGTCGCCGGGAGAACATGATCAAAATTCGCAACGCTACCCTCTTGAAACAATTCAAAATTTTTTATACCACGCTGGATACGGCTTCGCTTAATTTAATTGGCAGAAGTGGCAGCATTGATTCACTCACAGCACTCAAAGTAATGGCACTAAAGGTGCAGCGAGAAACCCATGAACGAAAAGTACTGGATTTTTTGATCCAGGTAGAAAAGCAAGATCCTCGCGCCTCCAAAAAATGGAATGAAAAATTCCTGAAGGCGCTGAAAGAGGATTG
Organism: Haliscomenobacter sp.; assembly: GCF_040403615.1. NCBI lineage: Bacteria > Pseudomonadati > Bacteroidota > Saprospiria > Saprospirales > Haliscomenobacteraceae > Haliscomenobacter > Haliscomenobacter sp. The sequence continues at coordinate 27,687 of NZ_JBBAKG010000063.1, forward strand.
CCAATAAACCGATTTTATACTAACAAGTCAACAACAATCCTATGAAAAATTGGGTACACACTTTTCGAATTTTAACCATGATGGCCCTCCTAGCCGCAGTAGTTTATTCCTGTAAACCGGATGATGCTACCGATGTTGTCAAAAACCTGGGAGGTAACCCCCTGGAAGAGTCATTTGAATTGGCTCAAACCTGGAACGAAGTTCAATTGGATGTTGAACGCTTCGCTCCTGGGTATCGCCCTCCAATTGCAGCCCGTACCCTGGCTTATACGGGGTTGGCAGCATATGAGGCAATCGTAAATGGTATGTCTGATAAGTACAACTCTTTTGATGGCTATTTCAAAGGGTTGGATATTCCAGAACCCAATGCGGGCGAAGATTACCACTGGCCAACAGTATTGAATGCGACCTATGCACGTGCCATCACCAATTTTTATCCAACTGCTCCATCTGCGCAGTTGTTTAAAGTATATTCTACCGAGCAAGATTTCAATGAAGTTTACCGCAGGGATGTTCCCAATGCAATTTATGTCCGCTCAATTGACTATGGTCGCGCTGTAGCGGATGCTGTATTCAGTTGGTCTAGAACGGACAAGGATGGAGATGGCGCATTTTTACGCACCACCGATCCTAGTTATGTACCACCTACTGGCGCAGGCAAATGGCAGCCTACTTTCCCTGATTACTCCAAGGCATTGTTGCCTTACTGGGGCAAGGTGCGGACCTTTGTTGCCGATGCCACCGACAAATGCCCGGAGCCATTGGCATATAGCACTGATCCAAACTCTGAAATCTACAAGCAAGCACTAGAGCCTTTCCGTTTGGTCAACCAAATCAAAGCTGGTGGAATGGCTAACGAGCTTTGGATTGCCGATTTCTGGAGCGATGATTGTGCTACCCTTACCTTTACTCCGGCTGGTCGTTTCATTGCTGTCTCTAATCAGTTGGCTGAAAAAGAAAAGCTGAGCCTTGGTCGTGCAGTTGAATTGTACGCCAAAGTTGGCATGGGGCTTTGCGACGCAGGCATCCGGTGCTGGCACCAAAAATTTACCTACAACTACCAGCGTCCAATTGATTACATCCGTCAAGTAGTCCCTAATGCGGCCAATTGGAACTCGGTGATGTGTCCTGATGGATCAGGGCGCTACTTTACACCTCCATTTCCTGCGTACCCTTCTGGACACGCTACTTTCGGTGCGGTTGCAGCTGAAATTTTTGCCGACTTCTTTGGTGAAAATTACACCTTTACAGATCGCTGTCATGAGGGACGCACTGAATTTATTGGTAAACCTCGTTCTTTTAATACCTTCCGTCAAATGGCGGAAGAAAATGGATATTCCCGTTTGCCAATCGGGGTACATTTCCGGATGGATGCTACTTCTGGCATCGCATTGGGATACGGCATTGGCAAAAAAGTGGTTAAATTGCCTTGGCGCAAATAACCTTTGTAGTGGGGCAAAATGATCACTTATTTTTTTACCGCCCCTTTGAGCGAAATCAATGAAAAAAGCGATCTCATCAACCCGATGGGATCGCTTTCTTCATTGCTGCATAGGCACAAAAAAGGGCATTACCTCTGTTAGATGGCATTGCCCTATAACATACTAAGGGAAAAAAAAGGGTAGATGGGTAGATGTCACCCGTGAATTTTTCTTTTTAAAAAAAGGGTTCCGCGATAGTATTCACGGAACCCTTCCAACGCACTCATGAGATTATAACTTCCCGATATTATGCGTCGGGAGCGCTAAAATTTTTACATTCAGTGGGAAAAACAATTTGTCAATGTTGGTCTTTGTCGTCGTCTAAAAAAAAACAATTAGGTCGTCGTAGAATGATAATTTGCTAGCGTGAGCCGTGCTTTGCTTCAAGAGATGTTGTTTATCTCTTTTCACAATACAAATGTATGACCACGATATTGTGAAATTAAGTACAATTAACTATCTTACTGGACGAAACCGAAAGGGTGTTGGTTTGTTAAAAATCTGAATACTAGGTGATTAAATCTTTATTTTCAGGTAAAATTAATTTTTTTCTTTTTTATGAACGACAGTAAGCTTGTAAAATACATCGCAGAATTGGGTCAGCGAGACCGGGAACGCCTTCGTCAATTGGTGCATTCTCCCTTTTTTAATCAGCATAAGCCAACGATGGACTTGCTGGAACTCATCCTCAAGTCCATTGCAAAAGGGGACGGGCCTTTGAATCGGGAAAAAGTATACCAAAAGTTATTTCCCAAAAGTGACTTTGAAGAGCAAAAGCTCCACAATGTCATGTCGAACCTCAAAAAGCTGTTCCACCGGTTTTTGGCCATCGACTACGTTGAAAAGCAACCGCTCCTGGAGGATCTGTACACCTTGGAGGCAACCTTTGAGCGCAACCAATTTGAGTTGATGAACAATCGGGCAAAATTGCTCGAAAAACATTTGTCAGAGCAAAAATTTGAAGATTATTTTTTCCATTTTGCCCAGTACCGCCTCAACAACAACCTCGGTTATTATGGGGGCCATTATGTGGATCGCACCAAGTCGGAAACGATGCAATCTATGCTGGATCATTTTGATCGCTCCTATTTGATCGAAAAGCTCCGCAATTGCTGCCACCTCACGGCTAACTCCATGCAGGTCAATACCCATTATGATTTTGGTTTGCTCAACCCCTTATTGGAGTACATTCAGCGCACGTACATTGATGTTACCGCACAGAAAAAAGATTGGACCATCCGCTTGTATTGGTCGATCTTGCAAACCATGCGGGAGGAGTCCAACGATGCACATTACCAGGAGCTGAAAAAAATGTTGAATGAGTCTTTTGAGTACTTCAGTCCGATCGGTCAACAAGACCTTTATGGCTTTGCCAGCAATTATTGTATCCGGCGCACCATGATGGGAGATGAGGAATACAAGCGAGAGTTGTTTGACTTGTACAAGCGAGGACTGGAAACCGGAGTACTCCTCAACAACGGTCTCATTACCGAATTCAACTACAAGAACATCGCTACTTTGGGTGGAAACTTGCGGGAATTCGACTGGACTGAGCGTTTTTTGCAGGAATACAAAGCGTTGTTGCCTGCGTCTAAACGCGAAAATGTATACAATTACAACCTGGCCTACTTGTTTTACAATAAAAAACAGTACCAACAGGTGCTTTCCAGTTTGCTACATGTCCAATTTACGGATGTGATGTATTACCTGAACTCAAACTTCTTGCTCCTCCGAACCTATTATGCGCTCAAGGATACCGAAACCTTGCTTTCCTTGATTGAAACCTTTCGGATTTTTGTGATGCGCAACAAAAAAATGTCGCCGGTACAACGGAAGGAATACACCAATTTTTTGCGATTTGCTAAAAAACTGGTGGAATTGAAGCACCACTCTGGTACGTACACCCGCACGGCACTGGAAGAGAAATTAAAGGCATTGCGGAGCAAAATAGAATCTACGGATAGTGTAATCAACCGCAGTTGGTTATTGGACGAAGCTGTTGTGCCAGTTTCGCCTTTTGCCCGATGACCTTGCGGATACCCAATCTAGGTATCCGCAAGGCAACACAGAAAAAATTAATACGCCAATGCTGGGAATCTCCGCTTGGCCAATTCAAAAGCACCAAACATCAAGCCGCTGTACAGCAGCGTGCCAGCCAAAAAATTGCGCATAAAAGGCAGCCCTTGCAGGTAGCACTGCACCAGGCCATCCCAATTTTTGGTGAAAGGCAGATTGGTACGCAAATCCAGCCCCATTGGGCTAAAGAAAGACATCAGGTCAGTCAGCAACCAATGGGCGAAGGAAGCCGCAACCGCCGCAATCAATACATTTGAAATGGTTACTTTTTTGAGCAATTGCTGACTCAAAAATACGATCAGGGCAAAAACGGCGTACACGCCATACCAGCCTTGATACATGATGCCGTACTGTCCCTTCAGCACGATCAGGTTTACGGCGAGGTCAGACAACAATAGGGCAGCCAATGGGAAAACATAGGCCTTCCAACGCTTGCTGAAATAAGCGCCACCAAAAAGTCCCATCGCGCCGATGGGCGTAAAAGCACTAATGGCAGATGCCTCCGCTGCATTGAACAGTCGAATCACTGCACCAAGGGCAATGATCAGCAGCAGAACGAGCAGCCGAGGATTGATTTGGGTATTGTTCATTGTATATTGTTTTATAAGTTCAAAAATTTCACATTCCAAAGTCCCCAACGGCAGACCAATTTGCTGACCGATCCATAGTCGATTTCAATCTGGAAAGCGTTGGACAAAGGTAAGCCGATTGCTTTGCAAATCATACTCCGAATCACTCCTGCATGGGCAATTATCACCACCGGAGATTGTTCCAACTGGGGCAAAGCGTCAAAAACACGGGCAGTTCGAGCCTGTAATTCTACAAAATTTTCACCTCCAGGTGGCCGCAGATGGACAAAATCCTCCATCCAGGGATTGACTTCCTCTGGGGGCAAATCTTTCCAGGCCTGCATTTCCCATTGCCCAAAGTTCAACTCCAAAAGGTCAGGGTGGTACTCGATCTCCTGACCGAGGTATTCCGCCAATTGTTTGCAACGCAAGGCCGGGCTACTCAGGATTTTTGCAGAATGCAGGTCATTGATCTGCTGCTTTAGTTTTTGCTCCAATGCCAGCGCATCCCTTGCAAAAGTCTCTGCCAGCGGCACATCGGATTGCCCGTAGCAAATGCTTTTGTCTACGGCCACTTGGGTGTGTCGGATCAGATAAACTTCCATAGTCCGCTCAGGTAAAGCAATACCAACAATTCGGCCATTTGCTGGGTTGCTCCCAAACAATCGCCAGTGTAACCGCCAATCCATTTTTGAAAATACCTGCCCAGGTACCATTGCAAAACCAACAGCGGCAAAAATACACCCAGATACCCCCAGTCAAATTCCCAATACAGCAAAACCGCAAGGGGAATCAATGCAAAACCCAGGGCAATCAGCAATTCTGAAAATTGCAACTGCTTGGCTACTGGCTTGACCTTGCTACTGGCATCATCACGGGCATATTCGTGGGTATATATCAAGCTCAATGCGGTAAAGCGACTCAGTGGATGCGCCAGGCACAAAGCCACTATTGCTTGATTAAACGAAAAACTTTGCAACAGAGCAAACTTGAGTGCCAGCATCAAACCCAATCCAGCTGCGCCGTACACGCCAACCCGCGAATCTTTCATGATTTCGAGGATTTTCATCTTGGTCCAGCCTCCGCCAAATCCATCGCATACATCGGCGAATCCGTCTTCATGGAAAGCGCCCGTAAGGAAAATACTGACCACCATGCTCAACAAAACCGTCACGCTCCAGGGCCAAATGGTGCTGAATGCCCACAAACTCAAGACAGAAACGCCCGCTACAATCCATCCAATGAATGGAAAATAGATAGTGGCGCGATTGAGCATGTCTTCATCGTGCGTCATCCAACTAGGCACCGGAATGCGGGTGTAAAACATCACCGCGTTCAAAAAAATCATCATTTGTCGACGCATATGCTTTTGTTGTAACTCTAGATTCCCGAAGGGAATGAGAGCGGCTGAATAATTACACGAAAAAATCGTCTTCTTTATTCGTCACTTCCGCCTGTTCGAAACTGGCCATCTCGTTGAAAAACCGCAAAGCCGCATCCAGCAATGGAAAGGCCAGTGCTGCGCCAGTACCTTCACCCAGCCTTAGGCCAAGGTGGAGTAGGGGACTTGCCTTCAGGAATTCCAACATCCGCTTGTGCCCTTGCTCATCGCTTTGGTGGCAAAAAACAGCGTAGTCAATCACGTTCGGTTCCAGGGCGTGTGCCACCAGGAAAGCAGCGGTAGCAATGAAACCATCCACCAGGATCAGCATTTGGTTTTCGGCAGCCTGCAAGATGGCGCCTACCATTTGGGCGATTTCAAAACCACCAAAGGTTTGCAGGATCTCCAGTGGTGTTTTGCTTTGCGGATGAGCAGCTTGGGCTTTTTGCAAAATGTTCAATTTGTGCTGCAAGCCCTCCTCATCGAGACCAGTGCCTTTGCCCACACAAAAATAAAGGGGCAATTGGCAAATTTCACTCATGATCAGCGCTGCTGCCGAGGTGTTGCCGATGCCCATTTCCCCAAATCCGATCAGGTTGCAATTGGTGCTGAATCTGATTTTGGCCACCAAAAGTGAGCCTGCTCGAATCGCAGCTTCGACCTGCTCCAGGCTCATCGCGTGTTCGTGGAGAAAGTTTTTAGTGCCAGGACCAATTTTTTGGTGAATGATCGGCAATTCTGCTGGAAAATCATGATTCACTCCGGCATCAACTATCCGCAAATTGAGTTCATATTGCCGACAAAACACATTGATGGCTGCACCGCCGCGCACAAAGTTGAGCACCATCTGCGCCGTAACTGCTGCCGGATAGGGACTCACCCCTTCCTGGGTAATGCCATGATCTCCCGCAAAAACCAGAATATGCGGCGACTCCCAGGCTGGAGTCAGGGTTTCCTGAATGGCAGCGGCCTGCAAGGCCAATTGTTCCAATGCCCCTAAAGCCCCAATGGGTTTGGTTTTTTGATCGATAATGGCCTGTATCGTTTCATCCATGTCCCGATTGCGCGGGGAGATCTGGAATTTTTTCATTACTTAAAATTTACTGGACAGCCCCAGGGTAAAATTGAATTTACGGGAATTGTATCCGTAAATGTCAAAGAAGGCAGCATTGCTCAGGTTGCGCAAATCCAAAAATACTTTCAAATTTGGCTTGATGCGATATTCCTGGTACAAATCCACGGTAAAATAAGGATCCAAAGTCACTTCGCGAGACGAGTAAGTATTGCTGTCGAAATAACTGTCGATGCGCTTGCTGACTGCGCGGATGGCCAGGGAAGCGTCCCATTTTTTGGTAATCGGCAATCCCAAATTGAAATTGAAGGCATGCTTGGGCCGGCGAATGAGGTTGAAATAACTGGTATCCTGGTTTGGTCGCAAGGTCGTAGTCACTTTGCCATTGACAAAAGTGTAATTGAAACCTACTTTGAGTTTGCCCCACTGCGTTTGCCCGTCCAGTTCAAGACCCGCATCGTTTTGCTGGTCAAAATTGGCATATTGACCAAATGGAGGGCCGGAAGTAGAACGAAATATGATCACATCCTGAATTGAACGTACAAAGTAAACTGCCCGAAGCTGGCTGGATTGTTTTTTGCTGAACCACTGCGCACCCACTTCAACATTGGTGCCCACCTCTGGTTGCAAACCTTGATTGCCATAAATGGAAAACAACTGGTACTGCGTAGGAGCTTTGAAGCTGCTCGACCAATTGGCAAAAGCTTTCAACTGCCGATGGATGAATACAAAAGGATTCAGGTTGTAGGTCGTGTAGCTGCCAAAAGCAGAATGCTGATTGAACCGGCCACCTGCTTCAAATCCAAATACCCCCAAATTGGCAACGCTCAGGGACGCAAAAGAACTGAACAAGTTGGATTGGGTAAAATCTGCCGTCAGCTCTTCGCGGTAATTGCCAAAATCGCTGATGGAATTGTACACCTGACTCATGTTTTGGTGCCGATTTTCAAGCCCCAGCAGCAGTTGCACTTTTTTCCCAAAATTCAAATGGCTGTATGCTTCAATGAAATTGGACTTGCCCTGGTAATCGGTGCGCGCGTATTTGGCAAAGGCATTGAGGGGCACCGAGGTAGAATCGTCTTGGAACACCCGCTCGGTTGCGTTGTAGGTGTAATTGACGGTCAGGCGCAAGTTCTTTTTGTCCAAGACAAAACCGCCGCTGCCCAACAGGTTTTTGCTGCTGAAGGTGAAATCTTTATCGTCTACAAATGCGCCAGCGTCAATATCGGCCTGATAAGCATTGTAATTGCCAATGCCCTTGAGCAAAAGCCCTTTCGCAACCTGGTGTTTGAATTGAGCGCTGAGGTTGTTTTCTACAAACCCATCGCGGTCGAAGTTGTCCTGTTTTTGCTCGTCATAAGCCGATGAAAAACCTTGCGACCCCAGGTGGCTGTATTGAACGCTATAGGAGCTGCGTTGGTTTTGCCCACCCAAGGCCAAATGGCCTTTCCAGGTGCCATAACTGCCATAGGTTGCCAGGGCTTGACCCTCCAGGGCTTTGTCGAAGGTCTTTTTGCTGATAATGTTGATTACTCCGGCCAGTGCATCCGAGCCGTACAGCGTGGATTGGCCGCCTTTCAGGATCTCGATGCGCTCGATTTGCTCAACGGGAATGAGGTTGAGGTCAAAATTGTTGCTCAGGTTGGAAGGGTCGCATACCGGAATGCCATCCAACAGAATCAGGGCGTAGCCAGTACCGGCGCCACGGATGTACACATCCTGGTTGGTGCCCAGGTTGTTTTGCGCGCCATTGATGTTGAGTCCAACTTGCCGATTGAGCAATTCGGCTAGGCTTTGTCCTGAAGAGCGGCGCAGGGTTTCGGAATTGATCACACTGAGTACCTTGCCCGTTTGGACTTGTTTGCGTTCGTTTTTAGTGGCCGTTACCACTACCTGATCCAGTAATTTGACTGCTAAAGAGTCACTGTTTAGGTCTTGGGAAAAAAGAGAAAGTGGACTGGCGATTAGGCACAATGCCAACACCAGCGTTTTGAATGCTTTGAACATGATTACAAACGTTAAGGCTTCGCCAAATGATTTCCGCTATCGACGGTAAATCAAGGCTTTGGCCAGAAAAAAATGGAATTTTCAGCACTCGACCGAAACCTGTCCTCCGCAGGTGTAGGCTAAGAATTATCGGCGGCAGGTCTCCTGGCTCGTTTCATTGTTGCCTGCCTTCCCAGAGTTGAGATTTGCTCCAGTGGCCAGAAATGGGCAACAATTGGTAAATGAAACTTACAGTTGCGGGAACAGCTCCAGATTTGCACCGGATTCCCTATTAAGCCAATTGCCTCCTGATGGAGGTATGGCACCGTAGATCGGAAGCAAAGATAGAGACTGGATTGGAGAAAAACAAGTGGGGGAATTTTTACGGCTGGGAATAAACGCTAGTGGGATCAAGCTGAGAAAGACCTGGGCTAGCGGGAGGTGGAGTAAAATGCAAATATAAATCACATTTTGATGTGATTTTTGGCAGCAAAAAATGTTTGTTA